>NZ_JBEXCV010000107.1:0-31971 GCF_040605455.1 Embleya sp. NPDC005575
GTTTTGTGTGTTCTGTAGTTGTGTCGTGGGCTCTTGCAACGGCCGACCGCGCGCCGTCGGCACCGGCCCGGCCCGGCGGCGCGCGCCCGAGCAGACCCCGACTCCCGAGCAGCCCCCGACTCCCGAGCAGCCCCCGACCCCGAAGGAGACCAAGTGACCCCGGTGCGCACAGTCGGCCTGAACCGCCGAGGCTTCCTCGGCCTCGCGGCGCTCGCCGCGGCCGGCGGCACGGGCGTGCTCACCGCGTGTTCGAGCTCCTCCGGGAGCAAGCGGGTGGCCGATCGGCACCGGGACGGCATCCTGCGGATCGGTGTCGCGTCCGCGCCGAGCAGCCTGAACCCGCTCGACTCCGGCTCGGAGATCACCCGCTGGATCGCCGAGCCGATCATGGAGAGCCTGTACGGCTACGACGCGAAGCTCGCCTCGGTGCCGCTGCTCGCCGACGGCGAACCGCAGATCAGCGAGGACGACCTGGCCTGGACGATCCGATTGCGACAGGGTGTGCTGTGGCACGACGGCAGTGCGTTCACCGCCGACGACGTGGTGGCCACCCTGGCGCACATGCTCGACCTCGCGGCCGGCAGCGAGTGGATCACCTACATGCTCGGCTACCTCTCCCGGTTCGAGAAGGTCGACGAGCACACCGTGCGAATCGTGCTGAGCAAGCCGTACGGTCTGCTGCGCTCGCACCTGACCAACCTGCCGATCACGCACCGCGACTTCGTGGCCCGCAAGGACACGATGATGGGCAGCGGGCCGTACCGGCTGGACAGGTTCGTGGCCGGCCAGAGCTTCACCCTCTCCCGCTTCGACCGCTACCACGGCGGCCAGTACTCCGGCGGCGCCGGGCCCGCTTTCGCCGGCATGGAGTACACCGTCTTCGCCGATGCCAACACGCGCGTGCTGAGCCTGCGGCAGGGCAAGGTCGACCTGATCACCGCGCCGTCCTTCGCCACCTTCGACACGATCCGCAAGGACAAGTCGCTCGCGCTCGTGCTCACCGAGGCGCCGTTGGACGTGCTCAGCTACGTGATGATGAAAAAGGAGCCGTTCGCCGACCCCGACTTCCGCAAGGCGGTTGCGCTGTCGATGGACCGCCAGGGTGTGCTGCAGCGGGTGTACGGCGGCGAGGGCACCATCGGCCAGGGCCCGATCGGGCCCGCCGAACTCGGTTGGGACGCAACGCTCAAGCCGTTCCCGCCCGCACCCGACGTGGCCCAGGCCCGCGCACTGTTGGCCCGGGCGAAGACGACCAAGCGCTCGTTCACCGTGACCATCGGCACCAACCAGGGGATCCGCGACATCGCCCAGGTGCTGGTGGCGGGCTGGAAGCAGGTCGGCCTCGACGTCACCATCGAACAACTCGCGGGCGGGCCGTGGTCGAACAAGTGGCTGTCGCGCGACTACGACATGCTGATGAACACGTTCTCGTCCGGCTTCACCTCGGGCCCGGCGAACTACCTGACGCTCGCGCCGGCCGGCTCCACCAACGTGCTCTCCTGCGGCTATGCCAACCCCGAGGTGGACCGGCTGATCGACACTGTCTGGCAGACCTCGGACAACGCCGAACGGGTGGCCGCGCTCGGCCGGGTGGACCGGCTGCTCGCCGAGGACGCGGTGATCACCCCGCCGGTGTACCCGAAGCTCGCGCTGGCCCAGCGCACCGAACTGTCCCCGCTGGACCCGACGATGTTGCGGATCAGCCGGCTCGACCCACAACACCTGCGGTTCGTGTGATGACGAACGCGAGTGCGGTCCGGGCGCCGCTGCTGCGGGTACGCGATCTGGACGTCGGCTATCGCGGGCCGTTCGGGCCGGTGCCCGCGGTGCGCGGGGTCTCCTTCGACGTGGCGCCCGGTGAGATCCTGGGTCTGGTCGGCGAATCCGGCAGCGGCAAGAGCAGTGTGTGCACCGCGCTGATGGGCCTGCTGCCGGACGGCGCGACGCGCGCGGGCGGCATCGAGTTCCGGGGCGAGGACCTGACCGCGATGCGCGAACGCGACCTGCGCCGGGTGCGCGGACGCAGGCTGGCGCTGGTACCACAACAGCCGATGACCTCGCTCGCCCCGACCACTCCCGTGCTGCGCCAACTGCGCTGGTACCTGGGCGATCGCCTGGACGACGTCGAGGTGCGCGAGACGCTGACCGGGATCGGCCTGGGCCCGGTCCTGGACCGGCCGCGCGACCTGCCCGCCAGCTTCTCCGGCGGTCAGCTCCAGCGGGTGGTGATCGCGATCGCGGCGCTTGCGCACGAGCCCGCGCTGCTGCTCGCCGACGAGCCGACCACGACCCTGGACGCGACCGTGCAGGCCCAGGTGTTGCGCCTGTTGTTGACCCTGCGGGACAAGCTCGGGCTCGCCATGGTCTACGTCTCGCACGACCTCGCGGTGGTGTCCACGATCTGCGACCGGGTCGGTGTGATGTACGGCGGACGGCTGGTGGAGACCGCGCCGGTGCGCGAGCTCTTCGCCGCGCCGCGGCACCCGTACACCCGGGCGCTGATCGGCGCGATGCCCGCGACCACGCCGGCGGACCGGCCGCTGCGTGCCGTCGAGGGCAGCGCGGACGGCGCGAATCTGCTGCCCGGCTGCCCGTTCGCGCCGCGCTGCCCGCACGTTCTGGACGGGTGCCGCGAGCACATGCCCGCCGCGGCGCGGCACGGCGCGAGCGATGTGCGCTGCCACTGGGTGGATCGCGAGGCCGGCCGGTGAGTGCACTGTTGACGGTGGACGGGCTGACCCGCCGGTTCACCCTGCCCGGGCCGTTCGGTCGACGTCGGGCCGAGCCGCGGATCGTGCCCGCCGCCGAGGACGTCTCGTTCGCGGTCGCGGCCGGCGAGGTGCTCGCCGTCGTCGGCGAGTCCGGCTCCGGCAAGACCACGGTCGCCCGGGTGCTCGCGGGTGTGGACACCGCGACGTCGGGCACCGTCGCGGTGGCCGGCCGGGTGTTGTCCGGCGACCGCGCCCCCGCCGATCAGCGGCTGATCCAACTCGTCACGCAGAATCCACGCGCCGCGTTCAATCGGCGTCGCACCTTGCGGCACGCGCTGCATCAGCCGCTGCGCGTGCACGGTCTGGGCGCGGACCGGGCCGAGCGGGACGAGCTGGTACTCGCCATGGTGGAGCGGGTCGGGCTGAGCGCGGATCACCTGGACCGGTTGCCCGGCGAGGTCAGCGGCGGCGAACTCGCCCGCCTGGTGCTCGCCCGGGCCCTGCTGGTGCGTCCGCGGGTGCTGGTCCTGGACGAGTTGACCGCGAGCCTGGACGCGAGTGTCAAGGCGACGGTGGTCAACCTGCTGCTGCGGCTGCGCACCGAGCTCGACCTGGCGATCGTGGTGATCACCCACGAGATCGACATCGCCAGGCGGCTCGCCGATCGCGCGGCGGTGATGTACCTGGGCCGGATCGTCGAGCTGGGCCCGGCCGAGCGGGTGTTGTCGAACCCGCGGCACCCCTACCCGCGGATGTTGCTCGCGAGCGTGCCGGTGCCCGACCCGGAACGGACCGGCCGGGCGAGCGCGGCGGTGCTCGGCGCGGGCATCGTCGGCGAGGTGCCCTCGGCCTCGGCGCCGCCGCCCGGCTGCGCGTACCATCCGCGCTGCCCGTTCGCGACCGAGGTGTGCGCCGGGCACCGCCCGCCGATCGAGTCGCTCGGCGAGGTCGACGTGGCCTGTCACCACCCTCGGTGAACCTCGGACGCCACCAGGATCCGCCGGTCGAAGCCGGCGCCGTCCCGGATGCGCCGACCGTCGCACGAACGGGGTCGACCCGGTCCGCGCATTCGGGTATCGATTCGGTGTACGGCGGCGTGTCGGCGCGCAGCGCTATCCTCCGGGTATTCCGCAAATCCGGAAAGTTGATCAACATTTCGCCGGCCACTCGCTTTATCGACCCCACGTGGTCCATTGCGCACGGATAATCGCCGTACTCCTCATGCGGAAGGCGGAACTCCGCACTACTCCGCAAGGAGGGGATCGGGAGGCGAAACCTCCTCAGATGCCCGGAAACCACCCGGGCACGCCGGACGTCCTGAGTGGTATGGGGATCGTCGGAGGCGTGCGAGAGGTTCGTGGTGATAACAAAAGTGTTTCGTGAAGGAAAAGTCCGGGTGAGCTATGACACGCGTGTTCTCGGTGCTTGATCGATCCGACTTCGATCGGGCAAGCTGAACCGTCAGACCGACCGGGACGGCACGAATTCCTGGCCAACTGTAATGTTGGGAATGTTTTCGGGGGCCCAGGGAGAGATATGGGGAGTGATTCCCGCGGTCTCGAGCGCGCGCCCGGCGCGAGCGGCGACGACACGGCGGGTATCGACGCCGCGGTCATCGACCCGGACGTGGTCATGCGTCAGGCCGGCCACGAGAACTTTCCCGTGGCGATGGGGATCCTGCGCCCCGCTCACCGGCGCCACCTGCTCGCCGTCTACGGCTTCGCCCGCCTGGTGGACGACATCGGCGACGAGGCCGCGGGGGACCGGGTCGCTCAGCTCGACGCCTTCGAAGGCGACCTGCGTCGCGTGTTCACCGGCACCCCCGAGCTGGAGGTGCTGCGCAGGTTGCAACCGAGCGTGCGCGAACTCGACCTGCCGATCGAACCGTTCCTGGACCTGATCGAGGCCAACCGACAGGACCAGGTGGTGCGCCGCTACGCGACGTACGAGGACCTCGCCGCCTACTGCGCGCTGTCCGCGAACCCGGTCGGCCGGCTCGTGCTGCACGTGTTCGGTCGTGCCACCGAGGAACGCGTCGCGCGCTCCGACGAGATCTGCACCGCGCTCCAGATCGTCGAGCACCTCCAGGACGTCGCCGAGGACCTCGAACGCGACCGGATCTACCTCCCCAAGGAGGACCTGGACCGGTTCGGCGTCACCGAGGCGGACCTGGCGGCACCCGCCGCCGCACCCGCGGTGCGGCGACTGATCGCCTACGAGGCACACCGCGCGACGCAGTTGCTGCGCTCCGGCGCACCGCTCGCGCGCACACTGCGAGGGCGCGAGCACCTCGCGATCGCCGGGTTCGTGGCCGGTGGACGAGCGGCCGTGACCGCGATCAAGGACGCCGGTTTCGACGTCCTGGCCCACCGGGCGAAGCCCGGCAAGGCCACCCTGCTGCGCGAGCTGTCCGGCGTACTGGTACGAAAGAGGTAAAAGGGGAACCATGGACGTCGACGCTTCGTATGCGTATTGCGAGCGCCTGACCCGCAATCAGGCACGCAACTTCTACTACGGCATCAGGCTGCTGCCCGAGCCCAAGCGCCTCGCGCTCAGCGCCGTATACGCCTTCGCGCGAGAGATCGACGACATCGGCGACGGCGACCTGCCGGTGGATCGCAAGGTCGCGGAGCTGGCCCGGTTGCGCAAGCAGCTCAAGGACCTGAGCGCGGATCGAGATCCCGTCGCGGTCGCGCTCGCCGATGCCGCGACCCGGTTCCCGATCCCGCTGGCCGCGCTCGACGAACTGATCGACGGCGTCGAGATGGACGTGCGCGAGACCGAGTACGAGACCTTCGACGAGCTGCGGGTCTACTGCCGCTGCGTCGCGGGCACCGTCGGCCGACTCTCGCTGGGCATCTTCGGCTCGCGCGACTCGCTGCACGCGCCCGACCTCGCGGACACCCTCGGCATCGCGCTGCAGATCACCAACATCCTCCGCGACATCAAGGAGGACAAGGACAACGGCCGGGTCTACCTGCCCCGCGAGGACCTGGCCAAGTTCGGCCTCGAGGACGCGTGGCACAAGGACGGGCGGTTCACCCGGAGCGCGGCGTTCGAGGACCTGGTCCGCTTCGAGGGCGCGCGCGCCGAGCAGCTCTTCGAGCGGGGACTGACGCTGCTCCCGCTGCTCGACCGGCGCAGCGCCGCCAGCACGGGCGCGATGGCGGGCATCTACCGCCGACTGCTGACCAGGATCGTGGAGGAGCCCGGCCAGGTGCTGATAGGTCGGCTCTCACTCCCGAACTGGGAGAAGGCCGAGATCGCCACGCGCGCGCTCGCCGGCCTGCCGGTCGGTGCGCACTCGCTGCTGGCGCGCAGGCGGCGGTGAACGTCGATCGATGACCGGCCCGAGGACGGAGCGGCAAGCCGGTCGCAGGGGCCGGTACAGGGATTGATCACGTGGGTACGGAGCAAGGCATGAGCGCACGCATGGTGGTGATCGGGGGCGGTCTGGCGGGCATCACCGCCGCGCTGGCCGCCGCCGACACCGGCGTCGACGTCACCCTGTTGGAGGGCCGGCCCAGGCTGGGCGGCGCGACGTTCTCGCTGCGCCGCGACGACATGTGGCTCGACAACGGGCAGCACGTCTTCCTGCGCTGCTGTACCGAGTACATCTCCTTCCTGGAGCGGATCGGCAGCGCCGACAAGGTCTACCTCCAGCCCCGGATGGACGTCCCGGTGCGCACCCCCTGGGGCACCCGCACCCGGCTGCGCCGCTCCGCCCTGCCCGCGCCACTGCATCTGTCCGCCGCGCTGGCCCGCTACCCGCTGCTGACCATGGCCGGCCGGGCCCGGGTGGGCCTGGCCGCGCTCGCCCTGCGCCGGCTGGACCCGGCCGACCCGGCCCTGGACGACCTCACCTTCGCGGCCTGGCTGGACCGCTTCGGGGTCACCGCCCGCGAACGCGAGGCGATGTGGGACCTGATCGGCATCGCCACGCTCAATCTCCCCGCGACCGAGGCCTCGCTCGGGATGGCCGTCAAGGTCTTCCGTACCGGCGTGCTCGACCGCAACGACGGCGCCGACATCGGTTGGAGCCTGGTCCCGCTCCAGGAACTGCACGGCGACGCCGCGACCCGCGCGCTGGAGCGTGCGGGTGTGCGGGTGCACCTGCGCACCCGGGTGGACACGCTCGACGTCGGCACGGGCGGCTTCTCGATACTCGCCGCCGGCGAGCGGATCGAGGCGGACGCGGTGGTGCTGGCCGTACCGCACTACGACGCGGCCAGGTTGTTGCCCGCGGGCGCTCTGCTCCTGGGCGACATGCCCGCCGATCCGACCCTGCTGACCGGGTTGGGCACCTCGCCGATCGTGAACCTGCACGTGGTCTACGACCGCCCGGTGCTGGACGTCCCGCTCGCTGCGGGCATCGGCAGCCCGGTGCAGTGGATGTTCGACCGCAGTGCCGGTCACGGTCTGGCCGCGGGCCGCTACGTGGCCGTGTCGTTGTCCGCGGCGGGTCGGGAAATCGACCTGACGAGTGCGCAGCTGCGGGATAGGTTCGTCCCGGAGCTGGCTCGTGTGCTGCCCTCGGCCCGGGATGCCCGGGTCGAGCGGTTCGTGGTGACCAAGGAACGCGCCGCGACTTTTCGTCCCGCCCCCGGTTCGGGCCGGCTTCGACCCGGCCCCCGGACCGGGCTCGCCGGTCTCGCCCTGGCCGGGGCGTGGACCGCCACCGGATGGCCCGCGACGATGGAGGGTGCCGTGCGCAGTGGCCTTTCCGCCGCGCGCGAGGCCCTCCCGCATCTCGGCCGCACCCGTGCCATTTCGGAGAGGACGACGCCGCTATGACGCTCGCCGACGCATCGATCGCCCCCGCCGTGCTCGATCGCGCGCGCGAGGCGAGTCGCCCCGCGCTGCGGGTCGCGACGGCCCGACTCGAACCGCCGCTGGCCAGGGTGGCCGCGTATCACATGGGGTGGGCCGACGAGGCCGGTCGCGAGCTACCCGGCAATGGTGGCAAGGCGTTGCGCCCCGCGCTCGCGCTGCTCTCCGCCGAGGCGGTCGGCGCGCCCACCCGCGTGGGCGTGCCCGGCGCCGTGGCGGTCGAACTCGTGCACAACTTCTCGCTGATCCACGACGACCTCATGGACGGCGACGAGGAACGCCGGCATCGGCCCACCGCGTGGAAGGTCTTCGGTCCGGGCCTTGCCGTCCTGGCCGGCGACGGTCTGCTCGTGCTGGCCGAACAGGTCCTGATGGATGCCGACGACGCGGACGGCGATCGGGCCGCCCGCCTGCTCACCGAGGCCACCGCCCGGTTGATCGACGGACAGTCCCAGGACCTGTCCTTCGAGGCCCGTCTCGACGTCACCGTCGACGAGTGCCTGACCATGGCGGGCAACAAGACCGGGGCCCTGCTGGCCTGCGCGTCGGCGATCGGGGCGGCCCTCGCGGGCGCCGACGAGCGCACCGTGCAGACCCTGTACGGCTTCGGGCATCACCTCGGCGTCGCCTTCCAGGCGGTGGACGACCTGCTGGGCATCTGGGGGCGACCCGAGGTGACCGGCAAACCCGCCTGGAACGACCTGCGCCGGCGCAAGAAGTCCGTCCCGGTCGTCGCCGCCCTCTCGAGCGACACGACCGCCGGACGCGAGTTGGCGCGCATCTACACGGACGAGGGACCGCGTAACGAGGAGGGACTCGCCCTGGCCGCCCGCCTGGTCGAGGAGGCGGGCGGACGTGCCCGTACCGAGGCCGAGGCGGCACGGCGCCTGGAGCAGGCCATGGCCTGCCTGGACTCCCTGGATGTTCCGCAAGGTACCTATACGGACCTGACCTCACTCGCGGCCTTCACCACCACTCGGGAGTTGTGAAGAGATGACAGTGACCGTCCAGCCGGGAATCGACGACGTCGACGACGACAGGGTCAAGGGCGCCCTCGACAAGGCCGTCGCCCATCTGATGGAGCTTCAGGACGATGCGGGCTGGTGGAAGGGGGAGTTGGAGACCAACGTCACGATGGACGCGGAGGACCTGCTCTTCCGTGAGTTCCTGGGCATCCGCACCGAGGAGCAGACCGCGGCCGGCGCGCGGTGGATCCGCGCGAACCAGCGCTCGGACGGCACCTGGGCGACCTTCTACGGCGGTCCCGCCGACCTGTCGGTGACCGTCGAAGCCTACGTCGCGCTCAAGCTGGCCGGTGACGACCCGGACGCCAAGCACATGGCGGCCGCGGCCGCCTTCATCCGCGACGGCGGCGGCATCGCCAACACCCGCGTGTTCACCCGGTTCTGGCTGGCCTTCTTCGGATGGTGGTCGTGGGACGACCTGCCGGTGCTCCCGCCGGAGATCATCCACCTGCCCAAGTGGTTCCCGCTCAACGTCTACGACTTCGCCTGCTGGGCCCGGCAGACCATCGTGCCGCTGACCATCGTCAGCTCGATGCGCCCGGTGCGGCCCGCGCCGTTCGACCTCGCCGAGTTGCGCCCCACCGGCGCGGTCGAGGCCCGGCCGACGGCCGACGACCCGTGGTCCAAGCTCTTCCGCGCGCTCGACGCGGTGCTGCACCAGTACCACAAGGCGCCGATCAAGCCCTTCCGGCAGGCGGCCCGGCGCAAGGCCGTGCAGTGGATCGTGCAGCGTCAGGAGGCGGACGGGGGCTGGGGCGGGATTCAGCCGCCGTGGGTCTACTCGCTGATCGCGCTGCGGCTGATGGGTTACCCGCTCAACCACCCGGTGATGGCCCAGGGCATCAAGGGTCTGGACGGGTTCACCATCGTGGACACCGACGAGGACGGCGAGCTGCGCCGCCGTTTCGAGGCGTGCCAGTCGCCGGTGTGGGACACCGGGTTGACGCTGGTCGCCCTGCGGGACGCGGGAGTTCCGGCGTCCGACCCGCGCGTGGTCAAGGCCGCCGGGTGGCTGATGGACGAGGAGATCCGCGAGGTCGGCGACTGGGCGGTGCAGCGGCCGGACCTGGAACCGGGCGGCTGGGCCTTCGAGTTCGCCAACGACTACTACCCGGACACCGACGACACCGCCGAGATCGTGATGGCCCTGCGCTACACCGACCACCCGGACGGGGCGCGCAAGGACGCGGTGCTGGACCGGGCCGAGCGGTGGACGGCCGGGATGCGCAGCAAGGACGGCGGTTGGGGGGCGTTCGACGCGGACAACGTCAGCATCCTGCCGCTCAAGCTGCCGTTCTGTGATTTCGGCGCGGTCACCGACCCGCCCTCGGCCGACGTCACCGCGCACATCGTGGAGATGCTCGCCGACGGTGGTGCCCGCTACAGCTCGTACGTCGCGGACGGCGTCAAGTGGCTGATGGAGCATCAGGAGAGCGACGGCTCCTGGTTCGGCCGCTGGGGTGCGAACTACATCTACGGCACCGGCGCGGTGGTGCCGGCCCTGGTCACGGCCGGTGTCGACCCGCGGCATGCCGCGATCCGACGCGCGGTGCGCTGGTTGCAGAACCGGCAGAATCCGGACGGCGGTTGGGGCGAGGATCTGCGCAGCTACGACCAGCCCCGGGCCTGGTCCGGGCGCGGTGAATCCACCGCGTCGCAGACCGCCTGGGCGCTGCTGGCACTGCATGCGGCGGGCGAGTTCGGCGAGGTCGCGCAGCGCGGGATCGACTGGCTGACCGACCATCAGAACGCGCTGGGCGGGTGGGACGAGCCGCAGTTCACCGGCACCGGCTTCCCCGGCGACTTCTACATCAAGTACCACATGTACCGGCTCGTCTTCCCCGTGATGGCGCTCGGTCGGTATGCCAAGTCGACGGCTGCCGAGGCGACGGCCGTCAGGACGACAGGCTGAACGATGCCCCTGATGGTGGTCACCCCGTTGCGGATCGAGATGCGCGCGGTCGAGGCGGGGCTGATGGGCGCGTTCGACGTACGTGTGGTGCGCGCGGGGATGGGACCGGACAAGGCTCGCGCTCGGGCGCGGGCCTTGTCCGCGCTTCCGCAGGCGGAGTACGGCGCGCTGGCGGTCGCGGGTTTCGCCGCAGGCGTGGGCGCGGGGGTCGAAGCGGGCGATGTGGTGGTCGCCTCCGAGGTGCGCGGTGCGGACGGAACGGTGGTCGAACTGCCCACCTCCGGAGTGCTGTTGGAGTGGATGCACCGGGTCTCGCCCAAGCTGAGGCTGCACCACGGTCCGATCGAGACCGTGGAGAAGCTGGTGACGGGCCGGGGGCGGCAGGCGCTGCGCGAGCGTGGTGCGCTGGCAGCCGACATGGAGTCGGCGTACCTGCTCGCGGCGGCGGGCGACCGGCCGGCCGGGGTGGTCCGGGTGATCACCGACACCCCGGAGCGGGAACTGCTCCGGCCCCGCCTGCTGGTGGACGGGTTCAAGGCGTTCCGCACGTTGCGCCACGCGACCCCGGCCCTGCTTGACTGGGCCAACGACGAGCGAACCAAGTCAGGAGGTACGGCGGGCGATGACGTTCGATCTGGGTGAGACGTACGAGGCGTACGCGGACCGCGGCTTCGAGCTGCACGCGAAGCACCTCAACCCGCAACTCCCGCGCGTGCTGCGGACCATCGGCATGGATCGCAACTACGTCCGGGCCGAGGGACCGTACCTGTACGACGACAAGGGCGATCGATACCTGGACTTCCTGTCCGGGTTCGGCACCTACGGTGTGGGCCGGCACCACCCGGTGGTACGCAAGGCGATGCAGGACGTGATCGCGCTCGATCTGCCGGACATCGTGCACTTCCACACCCCGCCGCTGGCCGCCGCGTTGGCGGACCGGCTGCTGGCCCGGGCGCCGGGGATGGACCGGGTGTACTTCTGCAACAGCGGCACGGAGGCGGTCGAAGCCGCGCTGAAGTTCGCCCGCTTCGCCACCGGGCGGCGCCGGATCGTCTATATCGACCACGCCTTCCACGGCCTGACCACCGGTGCGCTCTCGGTCAACGGCGCGGCCGAGTTCCGCAAGGGCTTCGAGCCGCTGTTGCCGGATGTGGGCATCGCGCTGGGCGATCTGGACGCACTGGCCCGGGAGTTGAAGCGCGGTGACGTCGCGGCGCTGATCATCGAACCGATCCTGGGCAAGGGCGTGCACGCGCCGCCGCCCGGTTGGCTGGCCGCCGCGCAGAAGTTGCTGCGCGAGCACGGCGCGCTGTTGATCGCCGACGAGGTGCAGACCGGGATGGGCCGCACCGGCAGGTTCTTCGCGTACCAATGGGAGGACGGCGTCGAGCCGGACATCGTCACGGTCGCCAAGGCGCTGTCGGGCGGATACGTGCCGATCGGCGCGACGCTGACCCGGGACTGGGTGTTCAAGAAGGTCTATTCGACGATGGACCGCGTGCTCGTGCACGACTGCACGTTCGGCGGCAACAACCAGGCGATGGCGGCGGGTCTGGCCACCCTGGCGGTGCTCGACGACGAGGACCTGATCGGCAACAGCGCGCGGATGGGCGATGCGTTCGTGGCCGGGCTGGCCCCGCTGATCGACAAGTACGAGCTGTTCGCCGAGGTGCGCGGGCGTGGCCTGATGATCGGCCTGGAGTTCGGCAAGCCGCGCTCACTCAAGCTGCGCGCCGGGTGGACGGCGTTGCAGGCGGCCCGGCACGGGTTGTTCGCGCAGATGGTGGTGGTGCCGATGTTCCAGCGGCACCGGGTGCTGACCCAGGTCGCGGGCGACCACATGGACGTGATCAAGCTGCTGCCGCCGTATGTGGTCGGGCCGCAGGACGTGGCGCACTTCGTCGCGGGCTTCGTGGACGTGATGGACGACGCACACAAGGGCACCGGGCTGATGTGGGACTTCGGGCGCACCCTGATCAAGCAGGCGATGACCAACCGCTGACGCGCCGCGCCGGCTATGGCTCGTTCCCCCTGCTGCTGTTAAGTTGATGGAGTCAATCAACTTGATGGTACAGGGGGTTTGCCATGTCCGCTGTCGGGTCCACGGCCGGGCCGGGGGCGATCGATTTGATGATCGGCTTCCCGAGCGCACAGGCCAAGAGCCACTACGACTTCCTCAAGCCGCAACTGCGCGACGCGGAGAGCGGCGAGATGGAGTTCCCCGCCGAGTACATGTTCAAGGGGGTGCCGAATCGGCTGGACGAGGGCGTCGATCCGGTCGAGGTGACGCTCGGCCGAATGGACGCCTGTGGTGTCGAGATGGGCCTGGTCGGCCTGAGTGAGACCGCCCTGCGCGCGATCGCCGAGCACCCGAAGCGCTTTCGGCCCACGCTGGAGGTGGACCCGAACGACATCACCACGACGGTCCGCCGGATCCGGCAGGCGTACGAGGAGCACCGCATCGTCGCGGTGACCACGTTTCCGGCCGGCTGCAATCCGCAGGTACCGGTCAGCGATCGGCGCTACTACCCGATCTACCAGACCTGCATCGACCTGGACCTGCCGATCGTCTCCAACGCGGGCATCGCCGGACCGCGCGTGCCGTCCGCGTGTCAGGACGTCATGCACTTCGATCAAGTCTGTTACGACTTCCCGGAGTTGCGGATCGTGATGCGACACGGCGCGGAGCCGTGGGAGGACCTCGCGGTCAAGCTGATGCTCAAGTGGCCCGGGCTGTACTACATGACGTCGGCGTTCGCGCCGAAGTACTACCCGAAGGCGATCGTCGACTACGCGAACACGCGTGGTGCGGACAAGGTGATGTACGCGGGTTACTACCCGATGGGCCTGTCCCTGGAGCGGATCTTCCGCGAGCTGCCGGACGTGCCGTTCAAGCCCGAGGTACGGGCGAAGTTCCTGCGCGAGAACGCGATGCGGGTGTTCAAGCTGGGCGAGGCGTGAGCACCGTGCCCCTCGAACGTCACACCATCATTTCGGCGGACGGGCACGCCGGTGCCGGGATGGACACCTATCGCGAGTTCCTGGACCCCTCCTGGCGTGCGGAGTTCGACGACTGGCGGGAGCGCTACCGCAATCCGTTCCGGGACCTGCAGGGGGATCGGCGTACCCGCAACTGGGACGACGACCGGCGGATCGCCGAGTTGGCCGCGGACGGGATCGTCGCGGAGGTGGTTTTCCCCAATACGGTGCCGCCGTTCTTCCCGACCGGACAACTGCTCGCCCGTCCGCCGTCGGCGCACTCCTACGCCCGCCGGCTGGCCGGGATCCGGGCGCACAACCGCTGGCTGGCCCAGTGGTGCGGCGGGGCGAACGCGGTGCGCCGGGCCGGGCTGGCCCAGGTGTTCCTGAACAACATCGAGGACGCGGTCACGGAGGCGGTCCGGGCCAAGGAGCACGGCCTCGCGGGCATCCTGATCCCGACCACGCCGCCGGACGTGAGCGGCATCCTGCCGCTGTACGCGCCGGAATGGGACCGCCTCTGGGAGGTGTGCCAGGACCTGGAGTTGGCGGTGGTCAATCACGGCGGATCCGGCAGCCCGGACTACGGTGCCTACCCGGCGTCGACCTTCCTGTGGATCGCCGAGGCGACGCTGTTCTCCCGCCGACCGCTGACCCACATGTTGCTGTCCGGGGCGTTCGCGCGGTTCCCCCGGCTGAAGTTCGCGATCACCGAGCAGGGCGCGGCCTGGATTGCGCCGGTGTTGCGGCAGTTGGACACCTACCACGCGCAGATGGCGACCGGTCGGATCGGGGAACTCAAGTACACCGAGGCCGATCGGTTGCCGGAGCCGCCGAGCGTGTACTTCGCGCGGAACTGCTGGGTGGGCGCGAGTTTCCCGTCGCCCACCGAGGCGCAGGCCCGGCACGAGTTGGGCATCGACCGCTACATGTGGGGTGCGGACTACCCGCACGACGAGGGCACGTATCCGTATACGCGCGAGGCGCTGCGCCGCTCCTTCCACGACGCCTCGCCCAGCGAGCTGCGGGCGATCCTGGCCGGGAACGCGGCGACGCTGTACGGCTTCGACCTGCCCGCCCTGGACGCCCTCGCGGCCGAGGTCGGACCGACCCACGCGGAACTCGCGAAGCCGCTGGGGGACGTCCCGGCGGACAGCAACAGCCCGGCGTTCACCCGGCCCTGAGGGGCCTGCGGGTCGGGCAGCCGCCGGGGCGCATTCGGATGGGTGCGTCGTGGATCGGCTCGATGCCGTTCGTGTTCGTCGGTTTCGGTCAGCGGCCCAGCACGTGACCGCCGCTGACGTTGACGAACTCGGCGGTCATGTAGCCGGCTTCGGGCGAGGCCACGAAGGTGACGGCGGCGGCGATGTCCTCGGCGCGGCCGACCCGCTTGACCAGGGTGCTCTCCGCGCGGCGGGCGTGTTCGGCGGCGTCCTGGACCATGTCGAAGGCGAATTCGGTGTCGGCGATGTAGCCGGGGATGACGATGTTGGCGGTGATGCCGTCGGGGCCGACCCGGGTGGCCAGGCTGTGGTTCCAGGCGTGCACGGCGGCCTTGGCGGCGCCGTAGGCGTTGTTGCCGCGCAGTCCCGCGGTCGAGCCGATGGACACGATCCGGCCGCCGGGGCGGGCCAGGCGGGGGAGCAGGGCCTCGGTGAGCAGCACGGTCGGCAGCACGATGTGGTCGTACATTTGCCGCCAGTGGTCGGCGACGCCGGCCAGGTCGGGTTCGGTGGGCAGGGGCACGCGTTGGCCGGCGTTGTTGACCAGGACATCCACCCGTGCGGGCAGCGACGCGCGGGCCCGCTCGACCGCATGAGGGTCCGTCAGGTCGACGGCGAGCGCGGTGCCGCCGATCTCCTCGGCGACGGCGGCGATCGGTTCGGGTCGCCGCCCGAGCACGGTCACGTGGTCGCCCTGCGCGGCGAACCGGCGTGCGACGGCCCGGCCGATCCCGCTACCCGCTCCGCTGACCACCACGAAACGCCGTGCACTCATGGCTGGTTCGCCCCCTCCGCGTCCGCTGCCGCCGATGTGACGCGATCCTACGAGGGGGGATCGATCATGCTCGGCCCACAACGATGTGATTACGGGCACGTGTGGGATCGTCACGGGCTGGCACGGTGGTCCGGAGTCGTTCGATGGGGGAGACATGCGGTTCCTGGGATACCTGCTGAAGACGCTCGCGCTCGTGTTGGCCGCGATCGTGGCGGTGACCGCGCCGATGGTGTTGGAGGACACCGAGTCCGAGGATCGCACCTTCACCATCGGGTTCCTGGCCGCGCTCGGCCTGGTTGCGGTCGTCGTGGCGGTGTGCGGCTACGCGCTGGGCAACCGGGCCGCGCGCAGGGAGCGGGTGGTCCCCGCCGCGCCGGCGATGTCGTTCCCGCCCGGTCCCGGCGAGACCTGGCACGACCCCGCGCAGTGGGAGCACCTGCCCGATCCGACGCCGGACGTGCCTCATCCGCGGATCTGGCCGGCGCCCCGGCTGCCGAGCGTCCCGGTGCCACCGGATGAGATCCTGCGTCGCCTGTGGCTGGCCCGGGCGCACTCGTGGACCTATCGGGCCAACGCCGCGGGGACCGGGGTGACCTTCGGGGCGACGATGCTCGGCCTGCTGCTCGCGCCGGTCGGTCTGGGGTTGTGGTTCGGCCTGGACACCTGTCTCGGGGACGGGGACGACGCGGAACGGGCGACGGGCCTGGGGGCGATCCTCGGCAGCGCCGTGTTCATGATCCCGGTGGTGTGCTTCGGTCGGGCCATGTGGCGCGACCATCGCGGCTCGTTTCGGCGGCATTATCGCCTCGTTCGGGAGATCGAGGCGCTGGAGGCGGCCGACGCGGGACGCCCCGGCGGCGGGCTGGACCCATGGCGTGCGCCGCGGGGGTTCGTGCCTCCCGGGGCGGTGCTGGAGGAGGTGCTGACCCCCGATCTGGAGCGGGCCGTGGCGGCCTATCCGTGGGCCGCTTCGCCGGCCGTGACGCGGCCCACGTTCGGATCGGTGGACGACCATTGATGGTTGGAGGGGGCCCGACTAGAGTCGCGCAACCGACCGGCCGCACGTGCTCTCTGGAGATCGATCATGGTGGAACAGAAGAACGACGAGTTCATCGAGCCCTCGCCCGAGGAGATCGTCCTCTTCACCAAGGAGCACGTCTCGCAGATGGAGCAGTCGGACGGCGACGACGTCTGGCTCCTCGCCGGCATGAACCACGTGCTGGTCCACACCGTCGGCCGCAAAAGCGGCAAGCTGCACAAGGTCGCGCTCCCGTTCTGGGCGGACGAGAACGGCCACCGCGTCGTGGTCGGCTCCTTCGCGGGCGCGGCAAAGCACCCGTCCTGGTTCGTGAACCTGTCCGACCGCACGGCCAACCCGCAATTGCTCGTGCGGGTGCAGCACGCCACGTACTGGAGCACCGCCGAGATCCTCGAGGGCGACGAGTACACCAAGACGTGGGCCGCGCTCACCGCCGACCGCGAGTACTACAACAACTACCAGACCCGCACCGACCGCCGAATCCCCCTGGTCCGCCTCCCGGAAACCAGCCTGATCGCCCGTCGCGACTGATCGTCCCGCATGCCGACTGCCGGTGAATTCGCCCGAATCTCGGCCGGTGCGGCCTCGGTTCGAGTGGACCGACCGGCGGCTTGCCGGCGTCGTGGATCGGATCAGTCCGTCAGCAGCTTCTTCTGGACCTTGCCCATCGCGTTGCGGGGCAGGTTCTCGACGAAGAGCACGCGCCTGGGTCGTTTGTGCGCGGACAGGCCCGTCGCGACGTGGTCGATGAGCTGACGCTCCGTCACTTCGCCGTCCGGGACCACGAACGCGACGATCTCCTGACCCAGGTCGGGGTGTTCCACGCCGATCACCGCCGCCTCGCTCACCGCCGGGTGCGTCAGCAGGGCACCTTCGACCTCGCCCGCGCCGACCCGGTAGCCGCCGGTCTTGATCAGGTCGGTGCTCGCCCGGCCGACGATTCGGTGCCGGCCGTCGGCGTCGATCACCGCGACGTCACCGGTGCGGAACCAACCGTCCGGGGTCAGGGTCTCGGCGGTCGCGTCGGGACGGTTCAGGTAGCCCTGGAACAGGGTCGGCGAAGCGACCTGCAACTCGCCCACCGTCTCGCCGTCGTGCGCGCACGCCGACCCGTCCTCGCCGACCAGCCGGGTACGTACGCCCGCGATCGGCAGCCCGACGAAGCCGGGTCGGCGCTCGCCGTCCGCCCGGGTGCTGACCGTGATCAGCGTCTCGGTCATCCCGTACCGCTCGATCGGTCGGTGTCCGGTGAGTTCGGCCAGCCGCTCGAACACCGGGACGGGCAGCGGTGCGCTCCCGGACACCAGCAACCGCGCGCCCGACAGTGCGTGCGCCGACTCCGGGTCCTGCGCGATCCGCGACCACACCGTGGGCACGCCGAAGTACAGGCTGCCGCCGGCCTGCGCGTAGGCCGCCGGCGTGGGCCGGCCGGTGTGCAGCACGCGCGAGCCCACCCGCAGCGCGCCGAGTACGCCCAGCACGAGGCCGTGCACATGGAACAGCGGCAGGCCGTGCACGAGCACGTCGTCCGGCGTCCACGCCCACGCCTCGGCGACGCCGTCCAGCCCGGCCGCGATCGCCGTGTGCGGGATCAGCACTCCCTTCGGCGCACCCGTGGTGCCGCTCGTGTACAGGATCAGCGCGGCCGTGTCGGGGTCCGGCTCGGCGTGCGTGCTCGTCGAGCGCGCGGTGAGGTCGATCGGCATGGTGGGCAGCCCGGCGTCCGTCCACGGCCCCGGCGCGAGCAACAGCGCGGCGCCCGAGTCGGACAGGATGTGCGCCCGCTCCAGCGGACCCGAATCCGGCGGCACCGGGACCACCGGGACGCCCGCCACCAGACCCGCCAGCGTGACCACCACGGTGGTCACGCTCGCGTCCGCCCGCACCGCGACGGCCGGCGCACCCGCGATCCGATCCGCCAGCGCCGTCGCCGCACCGAACAACGCCTCGCGCGACATCGCCTCCCCGGCCACCGTGACCGCGTCGGGCCGATCCGGCACGGGACCGTCAAGCGAGACGAGAGCAGACACGAACCGACCTCCAGCCACGACAACCGACCCACCGATGCTATTGCGCCCCACTCCACCCCGGTCACATTCACCCGAACCCACGACCCCACCCGCCCCGCCTTGCCCGAGCCGCGGTCCCGCCCCGGACACCCGCGCGGCACGGATCGCCGGCAGCGATCGCTGCGGGCCCCGCTTCGGGGACAAGGGTTTCTCGGCGACAAGTGGGCGGTGGACCCATAGCGTTGGGGTGGGGAACCGGTTGCGGGGTCGGGCCGTCCCAGGGGCAGGACATTCGGGTGAGCAAGGAGTGGTTGTGCGTCGAAATCGCGCGAACGGGAGCAGGGTCGCGGCCGCGGCGGCGGTGTGCGTTTCGCTCGGTGTGCTGACCGCGTGCGGCAACGGGCAGAGTCCGCTGTCCACCATCGAGAAGACGTCACCTACCGCTCCGGCGACCGCGGGCGCGGGGTCCGGGCTGGACGAGAGCGTCCGCAACGAGGACCTCGACGTCGGCGAACTGGTGCGCCGGGCCAAGCAGTCCGCCGCCCGGATCAAGACCGTGCACGTGGTGGCGGACATCGTCTCCGACGGCAAGGTGGTCAAGCTCGACCTGCGGGTGGACCGCAACAGCGAGGACTTCCAGGGCACCATCGAACAGAACGGCGTCAAGCTGGAGGCGCGCCGGGTCCGGTCGGCGATGTACATCCGGGGCGACGAACAGGCGTTCCGCTCACTGGTGGGCACCGTGGACGGCGAGATGGCCGCCAAGCTGCTCGCCGGGAAGTGGCTCAAGGGCGACGTGAACAGCGAGAAGCTGCGCGGCGTGCGCAACATCACCACCGTCGCCGACCCGGGCGCGGCGCTGAAGAACTTCCCCGAGGACGGCGTCAAGCTGCCCACCGAGACGATCAACAACCGCAAGATGATCCCGCTCACCGGCCCGCCCGGGGACGACGACGGCAAGATCTACATCGAGGCCCAGGGCGGCAAGCCGTATCCGGTCCTGATCGTGTCGAAGGACACCGACAACAGCGGTTCGGTCAGCTACGGCGACTTCGACGTGCCGGTCAAGGTGAGCGCGCCGCCGGCCGCCGAGGTGATCGACATCCCCGATCGCTCGACCTCGTCGAGCACGCCCCGCCCCGGCAGCACCGCCTGACCCCGCGTCACCACGGTGACCGTGACCCGGATCGGCCCCCGACCTCCGGGTCCGAGCCCCGCGCCGATCCGCTCGCCCTAGGATGCTCTCCATCCACGCGCCGCGTTCGTAGACGGGGCGCGCAATCGGGGAACCACCGCGGAGGGGAGTTGCGATGACGGTCGTTCTCGCACAGGGGGAGCGCGTCACCATCGGCAAGGGCGAGGCCGGTTCGGTCGCCCGGGTACGGATGGGACTGGGCTGGGACCCGATCAAGCACGAGGGGCTGCGGCCGGGTCTGCACGCGCTCACCGGCGTCGACCTGGACGCGTCGTGTCTGCTGTTCGACGCCGATCACCGCCTCGTGGACACGGTGTGGCCCAGGCAGCTGGTGTCCAAGGACGGCGCGGTCACGCACACCGGGGACAACACCACCGGTGCCGGCGAGGGTGACGACGAGTCGATCATCGTGGACCTCGCCGCGCTGCCGCTGCGCATCACGGCGCTGGTCTTCACGGTCAGCGCGTTCTCCAGCGACGACTTCTCCCGGGTCGCCAACGCGTTCTGCCGGCTGGTGGACGAGAGCGACGAGAGCGAACTCGTGCGCTACGAACTCTCCACCGCCGACTCGCACGACAACGCGCAGATCATGGTCAAGCTGGTCCGCGGCGCCGACGGGTGGGTGCTCACCGCGATCGGCCAACCGGCCAAGGGCAACACGGTCAACGACCTGCTGCCCGCGGT
This sequence comes from Embleya sp. NPDC005575, assembly GCF_040605455.1. NCBI lineage: Bacteria > Bacillati > Actinomycetota > Actinomycetes > Kitasatosporales > Streptomycetaceae > Embleya > Embleya sp. NPDC005575. Next base: position 20,383 of record NZ_JBEXCV010000107.1, read on the forward strand.
GCAGAAGTACCTGTAGCCGACTCGGCGACCACGCCGCCGCGCCCCGGGCGACACCAGGATCTCCCCGGGCGCGGCGGCGGACCGGGCGGGGTCCTCGATCCCGCGTCGGTCGCTCGGCGGCACGTCGAAGACCTGCCCTACGCCGCGGCGACGAACCCGCGCTCGTGCGCGTAGTCCGCCAGCGCTGCGCGCAGCCGACGCCGGCCCCGATGCAGCCGCGACATCACCGTGCCGAGCGGGACGTCCATGAACGCTGCGATCTCCTTGTACGGATAGCCCTCCACGTCCGCCAGATACACCGCGGTCCGAAACTCCTCGGGCAGCGCGCGCAACGCGGCCACCACTTGCGAGTCGGGCAGGTGGTCCAGCGCCTCGGTCTCCGCCGACCGCAGCCCGGTCGACTCGTGCGTTCCGGCCCGATACAGCTGCCAGTCGTCGATCTCCTGCACGGCCGACGCCACCGGCTGCCGCTGCTTCCTGCGGTAGGAGGTGATGAAGGTGTTGGTGAGGATCCGGTACAGCCAGGCCTTCAGATTGGTTCCGTCCCGGTACTGGTGGAAGGACGCGTACGCCTTCGTGAACGTCTCCTGGACCAGATCCTCCGCGTCCGAGGCGTTGCGGGTCATCCGCAGCGCGGCCGGGTAGAGCGGGTCCAGAAACGGCACGGCGTCGCGTTCGAAGCGGTCTTGCCGCAGTCCCGGGGTGGTCAGGAGATCAGTCAAGTCGTCGCTCCCGATACGCAAGGTACGGACCCGTCGGCGCCTGTCCGTCCCCACCGCGCCGAGGGTGTGAAACTCCCCTGCCCAACATGTGCCCGCCGACGCGGGAAACAGCCGGGCCATCGGTCCTTCGTTGTCGGGAATACCGATTCCGTGCGCGATCCGCGCCGCCGCCCGCCCGCATTCGACGGCCGGTGGTGACGGAGCGTCGGATTCCTTCACCCCAGGGTGAGTATCGGTGTTCCCGGGACCGGCCCGGCGTCCTATCCTCGGGTCATGGGCGAGTCACAGCTTCGCCACCGCCAGCTTGGCCAGCGTGACGAGCTGGTCCTTGCTCGGCGGCGGATCGCCGCCGCCCGCGTTGAGCGAGAACACCGCCGTCTCGTCACCTCGACGGACCGCGACCACCAGGACGCCGCCGATCGTGTCGGGCTGGACGTACACCGCGGCGTCGCCCAGACCCGGGACCTTCTCGGTACGGGTGTCGCCCAGCGTGCCCAGGTAGGCGTCGAGCGCCTTGTCCACGCCGCCCGCTGTCTTCGACCGGGTCGCGATCGTGCTGATCACCGGAGCACCATCGGCCGCCGCGTAGTCGCAGCCCAGCGGGTTCTGCGCGGCTCGCAGTCCCGCCGTCGCCAGCGCCTGCGAAACCTGGTCGGCGGTGAGCACCGCGCACGCGTCGACCGGGTGCAGATCCCCGCCCGCACCGCCGCCGCCCGCAGTCGGGCTCGGGCTCTTGTCACCGTTCGCCTTCGTGCTCCCGCCGCCACCGTCGTCGCACGCGGCCATCGGCAGCACGATGGCCGCGACCGCGACCACCACGCCCATCCGAACCCTCACGGTTGTCCCCATTTCCCGGTTTCGCTCCGGGGCGTTCCCCGGCCCCGGCATGATCCGACATTTCCCGGCCCGCCGTGCGGTCCTGCCCAAATCGTCCCGGCTCGCGCCCCGCGCGACAATGCCGCCGCGTCTCGCCATGCGGGCTGCGATCAAGCTCACACCACCCCCGGCGAACCTGGAATTCGCAGGTGAGGCCCACATCCGGACCCGCCCCGATGTGCCCGGCATGTGGACCGGGTCTGCGGGGCACCTGCACACGTGTCCTAAAGTCACGCAGGTTCGACCCTGATGCCGCCGCCCCACCCAGGGCACGGCACCCTGTCGTCCCGAGGCACCCGTCCGATTTCCCCCGCACCCGGACACCCCGGGCAAGGAGGTACGTAGCTCGTGATCCGTAAGCTGTTGGTGGCCAACCGAGGCGAAATCGCCGTGCGCGCCCTGCGCGCCGCCACCGAGCTCGACATCACCACGGTCGCCGTCTACGCGTACGAGGACCGGCACTCCCTGCATCGCCAGAAAGCGGACGAGAGCTACGAGATCGGGGAGCGGGGTCACCCGCTGCGCGCCTACCTCGACGTGGACACCATCGTCGGAGCGGCGATCGCGTGCGGCGCCGACGCGATCTACCCCGGCTACGGCTTCCTTTCCGAGAACCCGCTGCTCGCCGAGGCGTGCGAGGCCAACGGGATCACCTTCGTCGGCCCCTCGGCCGACGTGCTCTCGCTCGCGGGCAACAAGGTGCGCGCGCTGGAGGCCGCGAAGGGCGCCGGGCTGCCGACGCTGCAGACCGCGCCGCCGCAGGACGATGTGGACGCGCTGGTGACCGCCGCGGACGCGATCGGCTTCCCGATCTTCGTCAAGGCCGCCGCCGGTGGCGGTGGCCGAGGGCTGCGCAAGGTGGACCGGCGCGAGGACCTGCGCTCCTCGATCGAGACCGCGATGCGCGAGGCGCAGACCGCCTTCGGCGACCCGACGGTCTTCCTGGAGGAGGCGGTGATCCGCCCGCGTCACATCGAGGTGCAGATCCTCGCCGGCGCCGACGGCGGTGTGGTGCACCTGTACGAGCGGGACTGCTCGATGCAGCGGCGGCATCAAAAGGTCGTCGAGATCGCCCCCGCGCCCAACCTCGACCCCGAGCTGCGGGACCGGATCTGCGCCGACGCGGTGCGCTTCGCCGAGGCGGTGGGCTACCGCAACGCGGGCACCGTGGAGTTCCTGCTCGACGAGCGCGGCCGGTACGTGTTCATCGAGATGAACCCGCGCATCCAGGTCGAGCACACGGTCACCGAGGAGATCACCGGCATCGACCTGGTCCAGGCCCAACTGCGGGTCGCCGCCGGCGCGAACCTGGCCGACCTGGGCCTGGTACAGAGCGAAATCCGGATCCAGGGCGCGGCCCTGCAGTGCCGGATCACCACCGAGGACCCCGCAGCCGACTTCCGCCCGGACACCGGCACGGTGTCCGCCTACCGCTCGCCGGGCGGCGCGGGCGTGCGTCTGGACGGCGGCACCTACACCGGTGCCGAGGTGTTGCCCTACTTCGACTCGATGCTGGTCAAGCTGACCTGCCGGGGTCGGACCTTCGGCGACGCGGTCAACCGGGCCCGGCGCGCGGTGGCCGAGTTCCGCATCCGCGGCGTCGCGACCAACATCCCCTTCCTCCAGGCCTTGCTCGACGACCCGGCCTTCCGCGACGGCCGGATCACCACGTCGTTCATCGACGAGCACCCCGAGCTGGTCCGCTCCCGTCCCGGCGCCGACCGCGGCACCCGCCTGCTCGCCTACCTGGCCGACGTCACGGTCAACCGCCCGTACGGCCCGACTCCGAGCATCGCCGTCCCGCGCACCAAGCTGCCCGAGTTGCCCACCGGCGACCTGCCGCAGGGCGGCCGGGACCGGCTGCTCGAACTGGGCGCGACCGGCTTCGCCCGGGCGTTGCGTGAGCAGAGCGCGCTGGCGGTCACCGACACCACCTTCCGCGACGCGCACCAATCGCTGCTGGCCACCCGGGTACGCACCTACGACCTCGCCGCCGCGGCCCCCTACATCGCGCGGATGACGCCCGAACTGCTCAGCGTCGAGGCCTGGGGAGGGGCGACCTACGACGTCGCGCTGCGCTTCCTCAAGGAGGACCCGTGGCACCGCCTGGCGGTGCTGCGCGAGGGCATGCCCAACGTCAACCTCCAGATGTTGCTGCGCGGTCGCAACACCGTCGGGTACACGCCGTACCCGGACAAGGTGTGCGTGAAGTTCGTCGAGGAGGCCGCTCGCACCGGCATCGACGTGTTCCGGATCTTCGACGCGCTCAACGACATCGAGGCGATGCGTCCGGCGATCGAGGCCACGCTGGGCACGCACGCGATCGCCGAGGGCACGCTGTGCTACACCGGCGACCTGTCCAACCCGGCCGAGAAGTTGTACACGCTGGACTACTACCTGCGGCTCGCCGAGCAACTGGTCGAGGCCGGTGTGCACGTGCTGTGCGTCAAGGACATGGCCGGGCTGCTCCGGGCGCCCGCCGCCCGCACGCTGGTCGGGGCGCTGCGCGAGCGCTTCGACCTTCCGGTGCACCTGCACACGCACGACACCGCGGGTGGTCAGCTGGCCACCTACCTCGCCGCCGTCGAGGCCGGCGTCGACGCGATCGACGGCGCCTCCGCCGCGCTGGCGGGCACCACGAGCCAGCCGCCCCTGTCCGCGATCGTGGCCGCGACCGACTACACCGAGCGGGCCACCGGCCTGTCCCTGGACGCGCTGTGCGCCCTGGAGCCCTACTGGGCGGCGGTCCGCGAGGCGTACGCGCCGTTCGAGTCCGGCCTGCCCGCGCCCACCGGCCGGGTCTATCGACACGAGATCCCCGGCGGCCAGCTGTCCAACCTGCGCCAGCAGGCGATCGCGCTGGGCCTGGGCCACAAGTTCGAGGACATCGAGGACGCGTACGCGGCCTCGAACCGGATCCTGGGCAACATCGTCAAGGTCACCCCGTCCAGCAAGGTGGTCGGCGACCTGGCCCTGCACCTGAGCGCGGTGGGCGCCGACCCGGCCAAGTTCGAGGCCGACCCGGGCGCGTTCGACGTGCCGGACTCGGTGATCGGCTTCCTCCAGGGCGAGCTGGGCACCCCGCCCGGCGGCTGGCCCGAGCCGTTCCGCACCCGGGCGCTCGCGGGTCGCACCGCGAGCTCGACCCGCACCGTGGAACTGACCGCGGAGCAGGACGCCGCGCTGGACGGCGACGAACTGCGCGACACGCTCAACCGGCTGCTGTTCCCGGGCCCGGCCAAGGACTACGACGAGGCCGAGCGGTTGTACGGCGACGTCTCCGCGGTGCCGACCGTGCCGTTCCTGTACGGCCTGGTCCAGGGCGAGGAACTGGCCATCGAGTTGTCCACGGGTGTGTCGCTCTACCTCGCGGTGGAGGCGGTCGGCGACGCGGACGAGCGCGGCTTCCGCACCGTTTACTGCCGGATGAACGGCCAGCCGCGGGTGCTTTCGGTGCGCGACCGCTCGGTCAAGCCGGCTCGTCCGGAGAGCGAGCGGGCCAACCCGGACAACCCGAAGCACGTGGCCGCGCCGTTCAGCGGTGTGGTCACCCTGCAGGTGGCCGTGGGCGACGAGGTCGAGGCCGGCGGCACGGTGGCGACGATCGAGGCGATGAAGATGGAGGCGTCGATCACGGCGCAGAGCGCGGGTACCGTGGCCCGGTTGGCGATCGGCCCGGTGTCCTCGGTCGAGGCCGGCGACCTGCTGCTCGAACTGGGCTGACCGGCCCGACCCGGGTGGCCCCGGATCGAAGTCGATCGAATTCCGTACCAACTCGATCGTTTTCTCGATCGGCTCGCACCATACGAACCACCATCCGAGCATTCGGGTGGTGGTTCGTGGCTTTTCCGGACACGTATGGCAGACGTTTGATGACTCGATGCCCGTTTTCATTGCGCCGTATGGGCTGCTTTCGTTCGTTTTTTCCGTTTCGTCGGTCCGTCGTTTCCCGAGGTGGGGCCGCATGTCGCGATCCTGACGTCAGGACGTACCCCCGGAGGGCTCTTGATCTTCCTGTGCCTCAGGTCACAGACTCGATGTCGCTCGGGGTTATCGGTGTCCATCCATCCGGATTGGGAGACCCTGAATGGCCGTGCGCCTGAGCACCCTCGACACGACCGCGGAACCCCGCGCCGCCGCCCCTCCACCGCCGCCGACCGTCGACCTCGACGACCTGCTGGCGCACCCGCATCTGGTCACCCGGCTGCCCACGCCGATGGCCCGGGCGGCGGGCGATCTGATGCTCGCCCGGCTTGCCACGCTGGAACCGGGCACCGTGGACCACTCGTACCTGCGCGGGCTGCTGGTCGAGTTGAACCTGCCGATGGTCCGGCACGCCGCCGGGCGCTACCGGCGGCGCGGTGAGCCGGTCGAGGACATCGTCCAGGTCGGCACGATCGGCCTGATCAAGGCGATCGACCGCTACGAGGCCGATCGCGGCAGCAGCTTCATGGCGTACGCCATGCCGACCATCATCGGTGAGATCAAGCGCTTCTTCCGGGACACCTCGTGGTCCGTGCGGGTTCCGCGCCGGCTGCGTGAACTGCGCACCGAACTGCTGCGCGCCACCGACGAACTGACCGCGCTGCACGGCCGCACGCCCACGCCGCGCGAGTTGGCCGAGCGGCTGTGCATCACCGAGGAGGAGGTGCTCGAAGGTCTGGACGCCTGCACGGTGTACACCGCGACCTCGCTGGACGAGACCGCCTACGGCGACGCGGACGGCCAGGAGACGGTCGGCGACCGGCTCGGCTCCGAGGACCACGCGCTCGACCTGGTCGAGTACCGCGAGGCGCTGCGCCCGCTGCTGGCCGAACTGCCGCAGCGCGAGCGCGCCATCCTGGTCATGCGGTTCTACGGAAATCTGACCCAGGCGCAGATCGGTGAGCGGATCGGCATCTCGCAGATGCATGTGTCCCGCCTTCTCGCCCGCACTCTGGCATCGCTGCGTGAACGGCTGATGATCCCGGGCTGACCACCCGCGCACGCCGTCGATGCGACCGCGCGCGTTCCCCTCCTTCCGAGCAGCCCGACGGTTGCCGAAGGGTTTGTTCGCCGGTCGGCCGAAGCCGCCGGGCGTACGCCCGAATCGGGAAGGGAACGCGCATCGCCGTTCGGCGTGAGATGGCCCGCCGGGTCAGCGGAAGAGCACCTCGAAGGGGCGGCGGAAGTACGCGAGCTTTTCCGGTGGGAGCGGCACCCGGTCGTCACGGCCCGGCACCAGCGGGGCTATCTGGGAGGCCAGGCACGACAGCGCCCGTTCCTTGCGTGCCTGTTGCACCTCGGTCAAATCCACCCGCAGCGCCCGGCTCCACGGCACCCGACTGTCCTGCGGCCGCGCCCACTGCCACATGCGCAGCGGGAACTCCAGCAGTCCCACGCCGGTCTCCCGGCATGCCATGTCGGCCGCCCGACCGGTGCTCTCGTGATCGGCGAAGCCGTCCTCGCGCCAATTGCTCACACACAGCGCGAAGCCCGCGACGAGCGGGATCAGCCGGTCCACCACGTCGCGCTCGTGGGTGCTCACCGTGCGGTCGGGGACCCGCAGTCGGATCACCTCGACCGGGGCCACCCCGCCGGGATTGCCGACGATCGTGGCGAACGCCCGGTCCGACTCGCGAACCCGCCGAGCGGCCAGCACCGAACCCGGTAACCGACTGCCCGGGTGCGAAGCGTCGCCGTCGGTGACACTGACCACCCGCACCGGCGAGCCGCCGGCCACCGCGCGGGAGATGAGGCCGCCCACGCCCAGCAGCGCGTCCTCCGGGTGTGCCGCGACCACCACGAGACCGCCGGCCAGGACCGGCCAGTCCTGCGGCAGTGCGACCGGCAGCGCCTGCCGCTGCCAATCGGCCTCGGTGGTCCAGGCTCCTTCGGGAGCCGGATCGGGTGCCGGTGAACGCGATCCGCGGAAGGTGGGAAGGCTCATGGTGTCTCCCTGTCGAGAGGCGAACTAGGGGTGGCGATCTCCCAATCGTGTGGTCGGCGCCGGGGTAAGACTTACGAGCATCGGCTACCCGGGCGGGTTTTGGCCATGTGCGACACGGGAATTGCTGCGCCGTCAGGTGGCCGTTCGCACCGCGGTGGGGTCGTCCTTTCGGTTCCGCGCCGGGATCTGCGCGGCTTCGACCGGTTTGCGCCCGGGGATGAACAGCGCGACCAGCAGGCCCAGGACGGCCGCTCCGCAGCCCAACCACAGCGCGGTCACGAAGGCGTCGTGGGAGGGGAACTCGCGGCCGCCGGAGCGCATCGTCAAGTTCGCGAGCACAACGCCGATCACCGCGCTGGAGGTCGAGGTGCCGATCGAGCGCATCAGCGTGTTCAGCCCGGTCGCCGAACCCGTCTCGCCGATCGGCACGGCCTGCATGATCAGCGACGGCATCGCCGCGTACGCCAACGCGACGCCGACCGCCGAGAGCACCGCCATCGCGACGATTTTCCACACCGCGTCGAGCATGAACACCGAGAGTGCGTAGCCGATGGCGATCACCAGGGTGCCCACCAGCAGCGAGACCTTCGGGCCGCGCGCGGCGGACAGGCGCGCGGACAACGGCGAGACCAGCATCATCACGATGCCGGACGGCGCCATGCACAGGCCGGCGACGACCATGCTCTTCCCCAGCCCGTAGCCGGTGGTCTCCGGGTTCATCAGCACCTGCGGGAACACCAGCGACTGGGCGAACATCGCGAAGCCGACCACGACCGAGGCGAGGTTGGTGAACAACACCTGCGGCTTCACCGAGATGCGCAGGTCCACGAGCGGTTGTGCGGTGCGCAGTTCGAGCCATCCCCAGCCGAGCAGGACGACGGCCGCGACGGCGAGCAGGACGAGCGTGATCGTGCTGCCCCAGCCCCAGTCGGCGCCCTTGGTGATCACGAGCAGGAGCGCCACCAAGCCGACGGACAGCCCGCCCGCACCGGCGAAGTCGAAGCGGCCCGGCAGCCGGACCGGCGATTCGGGCACCAGGAGCAGGACCAGCACGACGTCGAGCGCGCCGATCGCGCCGGCCGCCCAGAACATCATGTGCCAGTCGGCGTTCTGCGCGATCAGCGCGGCCACCGGCAGCCCGATCGCGCCGCCGATGCCCAGCGTCGCGCTCATCAGCGCGATCGAGGAACCCAGCTTCGCGGGCGGGAGTTCGTCGCGCATGATGCTGATGCCCAGTGGGATCACGCCGAACGACGCGCCCTGGAGGAAACGGCCGAGCACCATCGGGAGCAGCGTGTCGGAGAGCGCGCACAACACCGAGCCCGCGACCATCAGGCCGAGGCTGACGATCAGGATCCGGCGTTTGCCGAACATGTCGCCGAGCCGGCCCATCACGGGGGTGCACACCGCGCCGGAGAGCAGGGTGGCGGTGACCACCCAGGAAGCGTCGGCGGGCGAGGTGTCCAGCAGCTTGGGCAGGTTGGGCAGCAGCGGGACGACCAGGGTCTGCATGAGCGCCACGACCACGCCGCAGAACGCCAATACCGCCACCACCGCCCGGGCCCGGTCCACGGGCCCGGGCGGATGGGCGGGAGCATCCGCCGGGCTCGGCTCGGGTACGCCGCTCGGACCGGTCACGGACTGCCTCCAGGATCGCCGAATGAGTGCTGCGGTCAACGAATGTGCACGATACACATGATGTGTATCGTGCACATTGCCCGGGTGTGGCGCTAGGGTCCTGGCAGGCGCATTGGTGTGAAGGCGGGAGTGGACGTGTTGGAAGGGATCGAGCGGGAGTTGATGCTGATCGCTCGGCACCACGTCATGGGCAAGCGGCACGGCGACGGCATGGAGCGATCGGCCTACCTGCTGCTGACCCGGCTCGAAGTCGAGGGGCCGATGTCGATCGGGCAACTCGCAGAAGCGTTTCGGCTCGACACCTCTACGGTGAACCGCCAGGTGGCCGCGCTCCTGCGGGCCGGCGACGCGGAACGGATCGCGGACCCGAACGGCGGTCTCGCCCGCAAGCTGCGGATCACCGCGGGCGGCGCGGAACGGCTCGCGGCGGAGCGCTCGATTCACTGCCACGGCCTGGAACGCGTCCTGGCGTCCTGGGACGAGGGCGAACGACGCGAACTGTTCGACGTGCTGACGCGGTTCAACCGATCGGTCGAGGGCGTCGAGGGCCGCGAATGGCCCAGGAACGAGCTCGCCGCCCCCGAGCACACGGGGCACGGCGCGCGCGGGTGAACGAGGCGGCCGTCGGGCAGGGCCGTGGGCAGGCGGATCGGCGCGCGCGGCAGCGTGCGACAGCGGTCGGGTGACCGGCCTGGCGGGCTCCGGGCCGCCGTGCGGTGAGGTGACGAGGTGTCAGGCGCCCTTGCCCGGGCCGGGTTCGGCATCGGGCTCGGGGCCGGCGGCGTCGGCTGCCGCATCGGGCTCGGTCGTCGTCCCGGCATCGGGAGATGACGCCGGCTCGGCGGGGGCGTCGACGGGGCCGGATCCGGGGTGGGCCTCGGACCTGGTCGCCGAGTTCGGTTCGGCCTCGGATTCGGCTCCCGGTCCCGGCTCGGCCTCGGGGTCGGCCGGGGGAGCGTCCTTGGGTGCCGGTGCCGGTGCCGGTGCCGGTGCCGGTGCCGGCTCGGCCTCGGGCCCCGGGTTTCGGGCGGGTTCGGGCTTCGGGGCGGACGCGGCTCCGGCGTCCGACACCGCTGCGGCAGCCGCCTCCACAGCCGGCGTGACCGCCGCCGCGCCGGCCGCGCCGGGGGACGTGGGGCCCGGCGTCGTGGTGGTCGTCGGCTCGTCGGCCGGCTCGCCCGGCTTCGACGCACCCGCTGCGGCCTCGGCCCGTGCCGTCGGTCGGAGCGCCGATTCCGGCGCCGCTTCGGGCTGTTCGGCCGATGTGCGGCTCGGCGCGAGCGCGGCTGCCGGCGTCGCGACGGCCGTGGGGGGCGGCACTACATCCGGGACCTCGACGACCTCGACCGGGTCCTCGTCGTACCCGTCGTCCGCGCCGTCCCGGTCGTCCGCGAACCGCCAACGGCCCGCGAGTGCGAGCAGGGCGCCGGCGGCGACCAAAATCAGGCCCGCGACGAAGATCGTGGGTTCGTTTCCGCTCGCGCCCGCGATGTCCGCGACAGTCGGCGCCGTACCTTCGAGCGTGCTCAACGGTGTGATCCGATCCATCGGCGAACAGGTCCGGTCGTCTTATTAGCAGACTCCTCGAACCGAGGGAAACCGGCATCGACCTGAGAGTTTTCCTGGTCGAAACACGAAGGCGCAAGGATCGCCTCGCGAACAAGGGGGCCGCGATGACTGTCATGGCGACACGTACGGGGCTGGGCTGGGAGCACGGGATCGACGATGTACCGTCCGCCGTCGCATTGTCGGGCGGATTGTGCGTGGTCGCGGGAGCCGCCGGCGAGGTTCGACTGCTCGACGCGGCAACCGGGCAACTACAGGCCCGGATCGTGTTGCCGGGCGGGGTCTACCGCACCGGCTTCTCGCCCGACGGCACCGTGGTCGCCCTCGCGGGCCCCACGGGGTACGCGCTGTGGCGGGTCACCGACGGCGCGCTGCTGATGCGCACGCCGGGTCTGCCCGCGCGGTTCGTGTGGTCCGCGGGCAACCGGTGCGCGGTGTCCTTCGGCGGCGCGGTGCGGGTCTACGCGGGCGACACCGGCACCGAGTCGTGGCGGGCCGTGGACGGACCGGTCCGGGTGGACGACGTGGTCTGGGTCGACTCGATCGGTGGGCTCGCCGTGGCGCTCGGCGGCGAGGTGCACATGTACGGGCCGCGCGGGCGGACGAATGTGTGGACCTACCCGATCCCGGTGCGGGTGCTCGCGGGCGCGCCGGACGGCGCGTGGTTGTGCGCGGCCGGCGACGTGCCGGGCGTGCACGTGCGCGGCGTCGGTGGTACGCACGAGGACCTCGGCGCGGCCGGCACCGCGCCGGTGGCGGGACTCGCACTGGACTCGGGCGGGCGCTGGTTGGCCGCGGAGGACCGGGCCGGACTGACCGTGTGGGACCTCGCCGCGGCATGCCCTCGTTCGCGAACAT
>NZ_JBEXCV010000108.1:0-30688 GCF_040605455.1 Embleya sp. NPDC005575
GCGCAGGCCCGGGCGCAGGCCCGGTTGGACCACCCCACCGCGCCCGCGCCGTACACGCTGGGCGAGGGCGCGGTGGTGTGGGTCGCCCATGGCGTCATCCTGGCGCTGACCGCGCCGACCCCGGCCGACGCGGCGACCCTGCTGCGCGCGGCCGGCCACGTGACCGCGGCACAGGGCCTGCACGAGGTGGCCATCGAACTGCCCGACGACACCCACACGAAGGTCTGCACGGCGGCGGGATTCGCGCCGCGCACGCGTTATTGGGGGAAACCCATCCTGTGAGGGTCGGGTACATCCCTGATCCTGGGTGTACTCCACGGGGAGGAGATGGGTCGGTCGGTGTCCTCCCCGAGTACTGAACCGACCGTCGATCGTGGCATCCGAAGGCGGAGGCGACGACGATGGGGGAAGCACCAGGTCCGACAAGACCGACACCGAAGCTTCGAACGTTTCGAACGCTTCGCACGAGGAGGAGGCCGAGCGCATGTCCGGCGCAGATGTGGTGACCGGCGCCCTGTGCATGGCGCTGACGGGTCTCGGCCTGGTCATCGCAGTACAGAAGGCACGCCAACGACGTTTCCTGAACGCGACGCGGTGGACCGCCGCGGCGCTGTTCCCGATCGGGCTGTACCTGACCGGTCTGGGCACGCTGGGCCGCCGGGTGGGCAGCGCGGCCGCCGACTGGGCGACCGACCTCGCCTTCGGGATCAAGGCATGGGGCGGCGTCGCGATCCTCGCGTTCGCCGTGATGTTGCTGATGATCACCCGCATGATCGGCCGCAGGAACCCGGAGTCGACCGGTACGGCGGCCTCGTCCTCCGCGGATCTGTCCGCGCTCATGGGTGGCGCCGGCGCGAGTGGCAGCGGGGGCGGGGTGGGCGGTGCGGATGGCGCACTGCCGGGCGGCCGGCAGCCGAAGCCGGCCGCGGCGCCGCGATCTCGGCGCGGCGCGCGCGGAGCGGTCGACGACGAGTTCGCGGAGATCGAGGAACTGCTGCGCAAGCGCGGGATCTGAAGTCGGGGAATCCCGATTTGCGGATTACCGCCGGTTCCCGGTGGTTACCGAGAGACGGGGTAAACACACGCTGTACACAACAGGACACGCCACGGGACGGTGAATGTGAACGCATTCCCATGCCGGAAAATGTGTTCGACTGTGCGCTTTCTTTGCGCCGTAGGCGGATCGTGTGCGTATTCGGATCGAGCGATCGCGCGGCGTGTTCGATTCACTCGTCCGGCGGTCGCGGGCCAATGCGCGGACAGGACGTTTGCGGACGCGACACGCGGATGGGGCGCGTGGGGCCCAGGGCGCACACGTGGCCGGGACGCGGGTGTGGCACGCGGGGCGTGGGATGCGGGGCGCGGGAGTTGAGTGCGACGGGATGGGTGCGGACGGGACGTACCTACCGTGCCCCGCATGCGGACATGAGAACGCTCCGCCGCTCCCACCTTGTGGACGGTGGGTGCGGCGGAGCGCTGACGTACGTACCCGGCGCTGCGGACAGGGGCGTGCCCGCGGTTCCGGGGCTCAGTTCTCGGCGAGAATCTGCGACAGTTCCCGGTCGAGGTCGAAGAAGCGATGCTCGTTGCCGGGGGCGACGGCAGCGTTCGTACGCTTCAGGAACGACTCCAGCGCCCGCGCGGGCGCTTCGAGCAGCGCTTCACCCTCGGGCGAGCTGAGGGCGATGCAGACGATGCTCTGTCCGTGGCTCCGGGAGGGCCACACACGAACGTCGCCGGTGCCGGAGGGCTCACGCAGCCCATCGGCGAGAAGGTCGCGGGCGAAGACCCAGTCGACCGTCTCATCGGCACCCGTGTGGAAGGTCGCATGCACGGCGTACGGGTCCGAAGAGTCGTAGCGCAGCCCCGCAGGGACTGGCAATGAAGACTCGCTCGAGACGACGAGGCGCAGGTGCAGCTCACAGCTGACCGTGGTGTTCATAAGCGCCATGGCCTTTCGCTCAGTGTGCGCTCGGGGATTCGCACGTCGGCGTTCGCAACATCCCACCTGCGGACCTCTTGTAAACGTCTCTGCCCGATATACGGGCGTCTGGGTACTCCTTAAGAGCGATGCGGAGGTGTAACGTTCGCCCGCATGATTTCCGGAAGGGAACAGGCGTTCAGTTCATACCCGTCATGCCCGGAGCGAGCCCGCACCGTACCGTCGGTCTGCACCGAACCTCTGCCCCCTTGTAGCGTTGTCAAGCCAGGCCGAGCCATGGTCGGCTCCGGTTGCAGGCCACACGGAGGTGCCCGGTGAACGACGGCCGGTACGACGAGAGAGGAAGACCAAGGATGGACACGGGGGTCGCGGACAACAGCGCGCACGCCACACGAGAGCCCACCGCCGACCAGGACGCCCCGGTCGGCCCCGCCGACAAGCAGGCGAAACCATTCGGCTCCCGCGCACCCGCCTTCATCAAGCGCTCCAAGCCCTTGCACATGACCTGGCAGATCGGCGTCGCCGTGATCGGCTTCGCGATCATCGTCGGCGGCATCGTCATGCTCCCGCTCCCCGGCCCCGGCTGGGCGGTCATCTTCCTCGGCCTGGCCGTCCTCGGCACCGAATTCGTCTGGGCCCAACGCACCCTCCTGTGGACCAAGGACAAGGTCACCAAGGCCGCCAACCGCGCCCTCGACCCCAAAACCCGCCGCCGCAACATGATCATGCTCGCCATCGGCCTCATTCTCATCGCGGCGGCAGTGGCGCTGTACCTGTGGAAATACGGGATGGGCCTGCCGTTCTAGCGGACGCGGAGGCGGGGCGACGGGCGCGGGGGCGCCGCCGGGCAGGGGATGACGCCGGACGGGGTTGCCGGGCCCGGGGTGTGACGGCCCGAGGTGCCGCCCCGAGGTGACGAACTCGGGGCCGGCGGGCCAGGGGGCTGACGAGTTCGGGGGAGCCCCACCGACCGGAGGCAGACGTTGGCGAAGGGCCCGGGGGCTGTGTTGACGGCGATGGGTCCACCTGCGCCTCCGCCCCGAGGCTCGGCCGGGGCGAGACCTCCCACACCCAACGCCCGATCCCGAGCCGCGAGGCCAACCCCCGCGAAGGGGTGGGCACAACCGCCCCCACGCATGCGGTAATGTTCTCCCTGCGCCCGGGCGATTAGCTCAGCGGGAGAGCGCTTCGTTCACACCGAAGAGGTCACTGGTTCGATCCCAGTATCGCCCACCCAGGTCAGAGGCCCGGATCACGAAAGTGATCCGGGCCTCTGACGCGTTCACAGCGGTGCCGCGCGGCAGTGGGCGTTTGCGAATGTCGTGCGATGACCCGGCCCGCGGTCCGGTGCGCCCCTACCTGTTACCGCGTTGCCTGCCTCGGCGGGGCTGCCGGACGGATGATGCACGGCTGTGAACATCCGGCGCCCGGGGACTTGGTCCCGGTCGGTATCAGGCGGATCGGCGACATCCCCGACGGGTGGCGGCGGTGCGCGGGCTTTCGGGTTTGGGGTGTGCCCGGGGATGGCCGGGTGGTTGGGCAGGGGTTCAGGAGTTTTAGAGGTGGGGCCGGGCTGTGGGAAGTCACGTTCAGGTGTCGAAGTATTGACATGGGTTCTGGGGCGGGACAGGCTCCTGAGCACGTTGTGAGAGCGCTCTCATGGTTCAGGACTCGGCGCTCGGTGGTGTGTTTTGTGTTGCCGCGAGTCGTTGATCGCACCACCGCACTTCGGTACCGCCGCACGAAGTACCCCGCTCGTCCCCGTCCCGGATGCAAGGCATCAGGAGGTCTTCCCATGCGCACGCGCTACGTTCGTGGTCGAGTCAGGGCGTTGTCGGCCCTGTGTACAGCGCTGTTGGTCGGGTCAGTGCTCACCGGGTGCGGGGGTGACGGGGATTCCGGCTCGGGCGACGGCAAAGTCACCCTGAATCTGGGGTTGTTCGGCACGTTCGGCTTCGAGGAAGCCGGGTTGTACACCGAGTACCAGCAGACGCACCCGAACATCAAGATCGTTCAGCACGACACCGAACGCGAGGAGGACTACTGGCGTACCGTGCAGACCCGGCTCGCCGGTGGGGGCGGGATCGACGACATCCAGGGCATCGAGGTCGGGCGGATAGCCGACGTCGTGAAGAACCAGGCCGACAAGTGGATGGACCTGAATTCGCTGGGTCTTTCCGACGGCAATGCCGAGTACCTGCCGTGGAAGAGCAAGGCCGCGACCACCGGCGACGGGAAGGTGTTGGGAGCGGGGACCGACACCGGGCCGATGGCGATCTGCTACCGCACCGACCTGTTCCAGGCGGCCGGACTGCCGACCGATCGCGAGGAGTTGGCACGGCGCTGGTCCACCTGGGAGGGCTACGTCGAATTGGGAAGGCAGTTCCAGGCGAACGCTCCGAAGAAGACGCACTACCTGGACAGCGTGACCGGTTTGTACAACGCGATCATCGGGCAGCAGGCGGTCTCGTACTACGACGAGGCCGGCAAGCCGATCTATGACACCAACCCCGTCGTGAAGCACGCTTGGGATGTGGCCACGCAGGCCGCCGACGGGAAGATGTCCGCGGCGTTGCAGCAGTTCCAGAGTGACTGGAACCAGGCGTTCGCGGCCGACGGCTTCGCGTCGATTTCGTGCCCCGCGTGGATGATCGGATTCATCAAGACCCAGGCCGGTGACGCGGGCAAGGGCAAGTGGGATGTCGCACCGGGGCCGGGTGGTACCGGTAACTGGGGTGGTTCGTACCTCGCGATCCCCAAGGGTGGCAAGCACCACAAGGAGGCAGCGGAGTTGGTCGGCTGGCTCACCGCGCCCGAGCAGCAGGCCAAGATGTTCCGGAAGCAGGGGAACTTCCCGTCCAAGACCGGCGCGATCGAAAGCATCAAGGCGACCACGGATGCCTACTTCAACGGTGCGCCGATCGGTCGGATCTTCAGTGCGGCGGCCGAGCGGATGCCGGTACAGATCACGGGAGTTCGGCACAACGACATCAAGGAGAACATCAGCACGGCGCTGACCTCCGTGGAGGCTCAGGGGGTCAAGCCCGACGACGCGTGGAAGCAGGCGCGCGACGCGGTCAAGAACGCGCTCGCCGGTTGACCGCGAGCCGCGAGCCGCGAGCCGCCACGCTTCCCTGATCAGCGAGCAGCGAGCAGCGGGCTGCGGACGGCCGGTTGCGGGTCGCGAGTTACGAGCTCCAGGCGCCGAGTCGGCGACCTGTGGCGCGCGACCCACCACCCGTAACCGGCGTTACGCCCGACCCGCGACCCGCGACCCGCGACCCGCGACCCGCGACCCGCGACCGTGTGACCCGCGACCGTGTGACCCACGACGGCGCCCGTTCCGACCTGGTGTCGCCCCTCGGTGGCTCGACCGCCCGTTCTCCGGTCGGGCCACCCACCCCACCGTCCGCCCACCCCTCCCGGCCCGGAGTGATTCCGATGGCGGCACCACCCCCTGCCCATGCCCGTGCAGCCCAGCCCCCCAGCGGTCCTCGGACCGAGTCCCGACATCAGCTTCCGCCCGGCTCCCAACCCAAGGCACGTCGATCAGTCATGACCCCCCGTCTACTCTGGCGGCGCCGGGCGAACACCGCGTCCCCCTACGTCTTCGTCATGCCGTTCTTCGTCCTCTTCATCGCGTTCGGTCTGTTCCCGCTCCTCTACACCGGATACATCTCGTTGCACCGCGTTCGATTGCAGAACCCGGACGACATGACCTGGCTCGGGCTGGAGAACTACACCAACCTCTGGCACGACAAGTTCTTCTGGAAGGCGCTTCGCAACACCTTCACCATCGGGCTGATTTCCACGGTTCCGCAGCTGTGCATGGCGCTCGGCCTGGCGCATCTGCTCAACCATCGGCTGCGCGGGCGGACCTTCTTCCGGGTCGCGACCCTGATGCCGTACGCGACGTCCGTCGCCGCCGCGACGCTTGTGTTCGGTGGCTTGTTCGGGCGCGACTACGGGATGATCAACTGGTTCCTCGGGCTGTTCGGGGTCGACAACGTCGACTGGTACAACGGCACTTGGACTTCCCAGATAGCCATCTCGACCATCGTCACCTGGCGTTGGGTGGGCTACAACGCGCTCATCTACCTCGCCGCGATGCAGGCCATCCCGCACGACCGCTACGAGGCCGCAGCGCTGGATGGGGCGAAGTCCTGGCATCAGTTCCGGCACGTCACCCTCCCGGGACTGCGGCCCACGATCGTGTTCACCGTCGTGGTCTCGACGATCGGTGCCATGCAGATCTTCGCCGAGCCGTTGCTGCTCCAGGGCGGCCCGATCGGTGTCCGAGGCGGGGCTTCGCATCAGTACCAGACCATCGGGCTCTACATGTACGAGACCGGCTGGAGCAACTACGCGCTCGGGAAAGCCTCCGCGATCGCGTGGACGACCTTCCTGATCATCCTTGTCGTCATCGGCGTCAACGCGCTTGTCTCCGCGAGCCGTTCGCGTCGCGAGACCCGAGAGGGCCGCTGACATGGCACGCACGCCCGTCGCCGTACTTCGGCGGACCCCCCGGCCGGCCGGCTCACCGCCGGAGAGCCCGGCGCCCGAACCGGACGGCCGAACCGGCTGGTTCCATCGGTCGGGTCGGCCCGGTCGGTCCAAGCGCACGCGTCAACTGCACGGCGGGCCCCTCGTCTACCTGATCCTGGGCTTCGCGACGCTGCTCTCGGTCTTCCCGTTCTACTGGTCGATCGTCGCCGCCACCCGCAGCAACGCGGACATCAACCACGTGCCGCCACCGCTCACACCCGGTGGCAACCTGCTCGGCAACTTCGACAAGGCGCTCGACGAGGCCGACATCGTTCAGGCGTTGATCAACTCGACCATCGTGTCGGTCACGGTCGCGACGGGCACCGTGTTGTGTTCGACGCTGGCCGGATTCGCCTTCGCCAAGCTGCGATTCCGAGGCCGGGGCATCCTGCTCGGGATCACCGTGGCGACGATGATGATTCCCCCGCAACTGGGCTTGATCCCGCTGTTCATGATCATGGCGAAGCTGGAATGGGTGAACCAGCTCCAAGCCGTCATCCTGCCCACGTTGGTCACCGGGTTCGGCGTGTTCTTCATGCGGCAGTACCTGATGGAGGCGCTGCCCGACGAACTGATCGAGGCCGGTCGGGTGGACGGCGCGTCGTACGCGCGGATCTTCTGGTCGATCGTCATCCCGATCGCGCGTCCGGCGATGGCGGTACTCGGCCTGCTCACTTTCATGACCACGTGGAACGACTTCTTCTGGCCGATCATCGCGCTGTCGTCGAGCAATCCCACCGTGCAGGTAGCGATCAACTCGCTCGGCGGGGGATACGTGCACGACCAGTCGATCATCCTCGCCGGGACGCTGCTCGGCACGCTGCCGGTATTGGTCGTCTTCGGCCTGCTCGGCAGGCAGATCGTCGGCGGCATCATGCAGGGCGCGGTCAAGGGGTGATCGCTCGAGGGTCGATCGCGGCGGGCTGATCGGCCCGAGGCCGCAGAGTCGATCCGGTGCCGATGGTGTCGAGCAGCGTCAAGCCAACCGGAGAAAGGGAATCACCATCATGACCAACCACGCCCTGTCCACGCGAACAGCGTCGGCGGCCCTTCCCGTCGGCGACTTCCCGCCCGGATTCGTCTGGGGCGCGGCCACTGCCGCCTACCAGATCGAGGGGGCCGTGGCCGAGGACGGTCGCGCGCCGTCGATCTGGGACACCTTCAGTCGTACGCCCGGACGGGTGTACGCCGGGCATACCGGTGACGTGGCCACCGACCACTACCACCGCTATCGGGAAGATGTCGGACTGATGTCCGAACTCGGCCTGGGCGCATACCGGTTCTCCGTCGCGTGGGCGCGGGTTCAGCCCGGCGGCAGCGGTCCGGGCAACGCGGCCGGACTCGACTTCTACGACCGACTCGTGGACGAACTGCTCGCGCACGGCCTGACTCCTTATCTGACGCTCTATCACTGGGACCTGCCGCAGGCGCTCCAGGACGCGGGCGGCTGGGGCGCGCGGGATACCGCGTCCCGGTTCGCCGAGTACGCGCGGATCGTCGCGGCGGGGCTGGGCGACCGGGTGTGCGACTGGACCACCCTCAACGAGCCGTGGTGTTCCGCGTTTTTGGGACATGGCTCGGGAGTACACGCGCCGGGACTGACCGATCCGGAGCTGTCGCTGCGTGCGCATCACCATCTGCTGCTCGCACACGGGCTCGGGATGGGGGCGTTGCGGGCCGAACTGCCGGCCGGCCACCGGATCGGGATCACGCTCAACACGGCTGCCGTGCGCCCCACTTCGGACCGGCCGGCGGACCTGGACGCCGTGCGCCGGGTGGACGGCCTGGCCAACCGGATCTTCCTCGACCCGCTGCTGCGCGGCACGTACCCGGCCGACGTGCTCGAAGACACCGCCTCGGTGACCGACTGGGCCTTCGTCCGTGACGGCGACCTTGCCGAGATCGCCCGACCGATCGACATGCTCGGGGTGAACTACTACACCCCCCTGCTGGTCGGCGGCGATGACGGCGTCGCGGACACCGAGGGCGCCGGGCATCGCGACGACGGCCACGGCGCGAGCGCGTACTCGCCCTGGCCGGCCTGTGCGGACCTGCGATTCACCCAGACGCCCGGCGCGCGTACGGCGATGGGCTGGGGGATCGACCCGAGCGGACTGTACGACGTGCTGGCGCGGATCCGGGTGGAGGCCCCGGATGTGCCGCTGATGATCACCGAGAACGGTGCGGCGTACGAGGACCATGTGGACGCGACCGGCGCGATCGAGGACGTCGAACGGGCGCACTACCTCGCGGCGCATATCGCGGAGGTGCGGCGGGCGATCGGGGACGGCGTGGACGTTCGGGGCTACTTCGTGTGGTCCCTGTTGGACAATTTCGAGTGGGCCTACGGCTACGCGAAGCGCTTCGGCATCGTGCACGTGGACTTCGCGACCGGTGGACGTACGCCCAAGTACAGCGCACGGTGGTATGCGTCGGTGATCGCCGGCGATCGGGAGCTCCGGGCCGAGTCGGCGCGGGACGGGATGGGGAGCATTGACCAGCACTGACGGCCGGGGAGAGGCCGCTCCGACGGCCGAACCGCCGACCCTGGAGACGGTGGCAGCGGTGGCCGGGGTGTCCCGGGCCACCGTCTCCCGGGTGATCAACAGCTCACCGAAGGTCAGCCCTCGGGTACGCGAGGTGGTCGAGGCGGCGATCGTACGGACCGGCTACGTGCCCAATCGGGCGGCACGCACGCTGGTCACCCGGCGTACCGATTCGGTCGCCCTGGTCGTGCAGGAACCGGAGACCCGGCTGTTCGGCGACCCGTATCTGTCCGCGATCGTGCGCTCGGTGGGCACCGAACTGGCCGACACCGACCATCAGTTGGTGTTGATGATGGTGCGTACCCCGGCGCAGCAGGACCGGTTGGAGCGGTACCTGCGCGGTGGCCACGTGGACGGGGCGCTGTTGGTGTCGCTGCATGGCGACGACTCGCTGGCGGGTCGGCTGCACGACGCGGGCATCCCGGTGGTGGTCGGCGGTCGGCCGCTCGGCCCGGACGCCGACTTCGTCTACGTCGACGCGGACAACGTGGGCGGTGCGCGCGCCGCCGTCGAGCATCTGAGCGGTCGCGGGCGGCAGCGGATCGCCACCATCGCCGGACCACAGGACATGTGCGCGGGCGTGGACCGGCTGCGCGGCTACCTGGACGCGGTACCGGGGCCATCGCTCGTGGCGCACGGCGATTTCAGTCGGGCCGGCGGGGCTGCGGCAATGCGGCGGCTGCTGGCGGAGGAGCCGGGTCTGGACGCGGTCTTCGCGGCGTCCGATCTGATGGCGGTCGGTGCGGTGGCGGTACTGGTGGAGGAGGGCAGGCGGGTTCCCGAGGATGTGGCGGTGGTCGGGTTCGACGACGCGGACGTCGCGGGGTGGACTGCGCTCACCACGGTGCGGCAACAGGTGGCGACGCAGGGGCGGTTGATGACGCGTCTGTTGCTTGAGCGGATCGCGGGTGGGGCTGTTGGCGCCTCCGTGGTGTTGCCGACGACGTTGATCGAGCGATCTTCTTCGTGAGGCGGGGGTGGCCTCAAACGCCGGCCGGGCTGACTTGGCCTCGAACGCCGGCCGGGCTGACTTGGCCTCGAACGCCAGCCGGGCTGACTTGGCCTCGAACGCCGGCCGGGCTGTACGGGTTTGGTCAGGCTTGGGTGTTGCCGGGCTTGGGGTGGCCCCGGCCGCCGGCCGGGCTGATCCGGTTTCGAGCGCCCGCCACGCTGATTCGGCATCAAGGGGCCGGCCCGGGCTGAAGTGGGTGGCTGGGCGTCGGGGTTTGCCCTGGGTGAGTCGGTGCTGTCCGGTTCGGGTTGGCGGGTCGGCTTGCGGCGAGTGCGGGCTCGGCGGCGGGGGTTGTGGTCGGATTCGGGGATCGGCCACTCCTCCGTGGGTGCGCCGAATGTGTGATGTCGAAATCGGGAAGTCGACACAATGATGAGGTCACTTTTTCGCGGATCCGGCCTCTGAGATGGGTGTTTTTCGGGCCGTATCACGTCACGTGAGCGGCGGTGACAAGGACCCGATGTTCCACCGGATGGGGGATCGCGCGATGATCTCCCGGTGACCGATACCTGTCTACCGAGCCACTGCGCGTGCACGGGGGTACACCAGTGACCGGCGCCGGAACCGGCCTGTTGTTCTCTCCGTGGTTGTGGCTGGTGATGCCGCTGATCGTTTCCGTCGACGCCGTGCTGCCGATCGTGCCCGGCGACGAGCTTGTGATGGCCGCGGCGGCGGTGGCGGACGGTGACCTTCGGTACATCGTCCTGGTTCTGTTGACTGCCGGGATTGGCGCCTTCATCGGGGACCAATGCGCCTACGCGGTGGGCCGCGCACGGCTGCGTCGCGGGGGCGACGCCGTGCTGGGGCCGCGCCGGCAGAAGGCGATGGATCTGGCCCGGGGCGCACTGGCCAAGGGCGGGATGTCCGCGCTGATCGCGGCCCGCTTCCTGCCCGGCGGCCGAACCGCGGTGAACATGCTCGCCGGCCGACTGGGCTACCCGCGACCGCAGTTCCGTGCGGCGACGCTGGTCGGGGCGGCCATCTCCGTGTCATACGCGATGACGGTCGGCACGCTGGCCGGGCGCCTCGTCGAGGACAGCCCGTTGCTGGTGGCCCTCGGCGGGATGGCGCTGGGCGCCTCGGTCCCGCTGATCGTGGGAGTGCCGGCACGTGTCGTGCGGGAGGTCCGCCGCCGGCGCCATACCGGCGAGGCGACGGCGACCGTCGAGGCCTGACCCGGCAGCGGCACCTCGCTACCGGCGACAGATCTCCTACCGACCACAGCCGACCAAGACCTCGCCACCGACCACAGTGGGGCGCGGGATCACCATCGATCCCGCCCCCACCCGGTTTCCGCCGGTCGCAACGAGCCGCACGTCCCGCCGCGAGTCGCCAGGCCCGCACCGAGCCGCACGTCCCACGCCGAGCCGCACGTCCCACACCGACCCGTGCGTCCCGAACGGCTGGACCCCTACGCGGCCCCGCGCTCCGTCAGCATCGACCGCATCAGGTCGATCTCCGCGCTCTGGCCAACCACCATCGTGTTCGCCAAGTCCCGGACCTGCTGGACCTGGGCGCGCGCGACGCCCTCGCGGGCCATCGCCACACCGGCCTCGTGGTGCGTGATCATCAACTGGAGGAACATCACCTCGGCGTCCTTGCCGTGCAACGTCGCCAGCTTGTCCAACTGCGCCTGCGTGGCCATGCCCGGCATCAGCTGGGTGTCCGCCCCGGCAGCCGGCGTGCCGTGCCCGGAGTGGCCCGGCATCGAGCCGGGCGTCATCCACTGCATGACCGGCCGGGTCGAGCCGAGCGTCAGGCCCCACAACTGGAGCCAGGACGCCATCCGGCCGATCTGCTCCTGCTGCGTCAGCGCGATGTCGTACGCGAGCTTGCGGGTCGCGTCGTCCTGGGTCAGATCGCGGACCATCATCGCCATCTGCACGGCCTGTGCGTGGTGCGTGCGCATGTCGCGCGCGAACCCGGCGTCGACGGAATCGTCGGCCGGCGGGTTCGGCACCGCGGCCGGCGCCGGGCCGAGCGTACGGGTGGGCGTGGCCGCCGCAGCCGGTTTGGTCGAGTCGTCGGACGAACAGGCCGCCAGCGCCGGTACCGCGAGCAGCCCGGTGGCCACGATCAGCGCGACGCGTGCGCGGGGCCTCACGAGGTCGGCTTTCCGACCCCGCCCGTGCACGGCGAGCCGGGCTCCGGGGTCTGCTTGCCTTCCTTGTACGCCTTGATGAACTGGTCCAGGCGCGGGTCAGCGGCGTTGTCCAACTTGAGCTGCAGACCCCACGCCGAGGCGACGACCGGCTTGTCCAGGCCGTCGTACGGGCTCAGCATCATGTACGTCTTGCCCTTGACCTTGGACTTCAGGATCTCCAGCTGGTCCGCGGGCAGATTGGACTGGTACGTGATCCACACCGTGCCGTGCTCCAACGAGTGCACACCGTTGCGGTTCGGGATCGGCGAGTCGTAGATCCCGCAGTTCTGCCAGACCGGGTCGTGCTCGCCGCCCACCGGCGGGGACTGCTTGTACGTGACGTCCTTGGGCTTGGCAATGTGCCCCTGCGACGCCGTGTACGCGCTCACCCCGGCTATGTCGCTCTTGGTGCTGGGGTCGGGCTTGACGTCGGCGATGACGTTGGTCGCGCTCGACTTCTTGTCGCCGTCGTCGTTGGACGACATGACCACGGCGGTCAGTCCCGCCACCAAGGCGATGACCGCGACGCCCGAGGCGGCGAAGATGATCGCCGAGCGGCGCTTGGCGGCCTTGCGATCCTGCTCGCGCTGAGCGGCCACCCGCTCACGGGTTGCCGCCATCTTGGCCGTTCGCTCCGCCTTGCTCTGCTTCTTCGAGGTGTTGGGGGACTGTTGCCCCATGGCTCCGCCTTATTCCGATTCCGGGTTTCGTCTGTGGGCCGTGCGAGGGTGCGCCGCGCGGATCACGTACGACTGACGCAGAGCACCGTCAGGTCGGGGGCGTCCTTGGCGGGCGTGGGCGCGAGCGCGATACCGATGGCGTCCGGTTCGGCCAACCACGGCGGGAGCATCGAGCTGGGCGCGGGCGCGACCACCGGCGGCAGCGGCGGAACGGTGGCGGGCACACACGCGTGTGAGCGATCGCCGCACCGCCCCGACCCGTCGCCCTTGTCGTCCGGCCCGCCGTTGTCCCGGTCCTGGTGCGCGGTGTGATGGAAGGGGCACACCGTCGGGATCGTCGCGGTCGAGGGCACCGACTCGGCGTGGATCGGGAACGCGCTGCCGAGCAGCGCGGCGCACGCCAGTACAGCCCCGGCCAGCAGCCGGATCACCGGCCGCAGCGGGACTGCCAGCGAGGCCATCCGTTGCGTCACGGGCCCTATTCTCACCTGAACGAGTGACCCTGTGGGAAGTCGGGGCTCGATCTTTCGTCGTCGTGACGGGGACGTGACTGTGGACGTGATTGTGCAGGTGTCTTCACCGGCATCTCCACCGGCGTCTTTGCCGCGGTGCGTCGGGTCCGGGCCGGTGCCCGCCCCGGGGTCGGGAACCGAGGCAAGGTTCCCGCTCCCGGCTCGATAGCATCGGCGTGCGAGCGAGCCGACGCCTCGCCGCGCAGAACCCGCCAACCACATTTCAGGAGACGAACGGTGTCCGAAGCCCGAGTGACCATCAGCCGCGACCCGGACCGGGACGAGCGGGTGGTGACCACGGGCACTACGGCTGCCGAGCTCTTCGAGGGCGACCGCTCGGTGGTCGCCGCGCGCGTGGCCGGCCGGCTCGTGGACCTGGCGTACGTCGTGGTCGACGGCGACGAGATCGAGCCGGTCGAGATCGGCTCCCCGGACGGCCTGAACATCCTGCGCCACTCCGCCGCGCACGTGATGGCGCAGGCGGTGCAGGAGCTGTTCCCCGACGCCAAGCTCGGCATCGGCCCGCCGATCAAGGACGGCTTCTACTACGACTTCGATGTCGAGACGCCGTTCCACCCCGACGATCTCAAGCGCATCGAGAAGAAGATGCAGGAGATCATCAAGCAGGGTCAGCGCTTCGCCCGCCGGGTCACCACCGACGAAGACGCGCGCGCCGAGCTGGTCGACGAGCCGTACAAGCTGGAGCTGATCGGGCTCAAGGGCTCCGCCGCGGAGGCCGCCGAGGGCGCCTCCGCAGAGGTCGGCGCGGGCGAGCTGACCATCTACGACAACCTGAACGCGAAGACCGGCGAGCTGTGCTGGAAGGACCTCTGCCGAGGCCCGCACCTGCCCACCACCCGCAACATTCCCGCGTTCAAGCTGATGCGCTCGGCCGCCGCCTACTGGCGCGGCAGCGAGAAGAACAAGCAGCTCCAGCGGATCTACGGCACCGCGTGGCCGAGCAAGGACGAGCTCAAGGCGTACACGGCCTTCCTGGAGGAGGCCGAGAAGCGCGACCACCGCAAGCTCGGCGCCGAACTGGACCTGTTCTCCATCCCGGAGGAGATCGGCTCGGGTCTGGCCGTCTTCCACCCCAAGGGCGGCATCATCCGCCGCACGATGGAGGACTACTCGCGGCGTCGGCACGAGGAGGCCGGCTACGAGTTCGTGTACACGCCGCACGCCACCAAGGGCAAGCTCTTCGAGCTGTCCGGCCACCTCGACTGGTACGCCGACGGCATGTACCCGCCGATGGAGCTGGACGAGGGCCAGAGCTACTACCTCAAGCCGATGAACTGCCCCATGCACAACCTGATCTACCGGGCCCGGGGCCGGTCGTACCGGGAGTTCCCGCTGCGCCTGTTCGAGTTCGGCACGGTCTACCGCTACGAGAAGTCCGGCGTGGTGCACGGACTGACCCGCGCCCGCGGCTTCACCCAGGACGACGCGCACATCTACTGCACGCGCGACCAGATGGCGGACGAGCTCGACTCGCTGCTGACCTTCGTACTGAACCTGCTGCGCGACTACGGGCTCGACGACTTCTACCTGGAGCTGTCCACCAGGAACCCGGAGAAGTCGATCGGCACCGAGGAGAACTGGACCGAGGCCACCGAGACGCTGCGCCAAGCCGCGCAGAAGCAGGGTCTGGAGCTCGTGGACGACCCGGGCGGCGCCGCGTTCTACGGCCCGAAGATCTCGGTCCAGGCCAAGGACGCGATCGGCCGCACCTGGCAGATGTCGACCATCCAGGTCGACTTCAACCTGCCGGAGCGCTTCGACCTGGAATACACCGCCTCGGACGGCACCCGGCAGCAGCCGGTGATGATCCACCGCGCGCTGTTCGGCTCGATCGAGCGCTTCTTCGCGGTCCTGCTCGAGCACTACGCGGGCAAGATGCCGCCGTGGCTCGCGCCGGTCCAGGTGGTCGGCATCCCGATCACCGAGGAGCACGTCCCCTACCTCGAAGAGGTCGCGGCCAAGCTCAAGGCGCACGGCATCCGGGTCGAGATCGACGACTCGGCGGACCGCATGCAGAAGAAGATCCGCAACGCCAACAAGTTCAAGATCCCGTACATGCTCCTGGCGGGCGACGAGGACGTGCAGGCCGGCGCGGTGAGCTTCCGCTACCGCAGCGGCGAGCAGAACAACGGCGTGCCGGTCGACGACGCGGTGGCCGAGATCGTCAAGGCCGTACAGGACCGCATCCAGATCTGACGGACAATTCCTGAAGTGGGGGCGTACCGACAGGATCGGTACGCCCCCACTTCACGCGAGGAGCCGGGTTGTCGTGGTTCCCCAGTTCGAGGCGCTGACACCCGGAGCACACGCAGTGCCCGCAGCCGGACAATCCGTGACGGTACGAGGTCGTCGCTGGGTCGTCACGGACGTCGCCCGCTCCTCCGTCGCTTCCGATGAGGCGACCAATATCGCCGAAGCCGTGCCCCAGCACCTCGTCACACTCGTCGCGATCGACGAGGACGCGGGCGACGAGGAATTGCGCGTCGTCTGGGAACTGGAATATGGCGCGGTCGCACACGACCGGCATCGGCTGCCGAACCCGGCCGAGGGGTTCGACGACGCCGACCGCCTCGACGCCTTCCTCGACGCCGTGCGATGGGGCGCGGTGGCGTCCGCCGACCACACCGCGCTACAGGCGCCGTTCCGTTCCGGGATCAAGATCGAGGACTATCAACTCGATCCGGTCGTACGCGCGCTGCGCATGCCGCGGACCAACCTGCTCATCGCCGACGACGTCGGCCTCGGCAAGACCATCGAGGCCGGCCTGGTGATGCAGGAGCTGATACTGCGTCACCGCGCGCGGACGATGCTCATCGTGTGCCCGGCGAGCCTGACGCTCCAGTGGCGCGACGAGATGCGGGACAAGTTCGGGATGGACTTCCGCATCCTCGGTGAGGCTTTGGTGCAACGAAACGAAGGATTGACGAGGTTCTACGCGTCCTTCCACGAAGGAACTGAATCCAGCCCGTTCGGGTGGCGAACCGATGGCGGGCATTCTGTTGTACACGGCGGCCCCGGACAGCGAGGGAACTCTCGGCGGCCTGGTCAGCCTCGGACGCCAGGATCGCCTCGGTGGCCTGCTGAGCCAGGCCATCGAGGCGGCCCGCCTGTGCAGCTCCGATCCGCTGTGCGCGGAGCACGATCCCCGGATCGGTGGGCGACTGCACGGAGCGGCCTGCCACGCGTGCCTGTTCGCCGCCGAGACGTCGTGTGAAAACGGCAATCACCACTTGGATCGTCGACTGCTGGTCGACACGCTCGCGGGCGGTTCCGGCGCCTTCTTCGGCACATGAGTGCGGTCGGTGCCCGGACGTTGCCCAGTGTGTTGGCGCGGCTGGTGCGTCGATTGCCACCCGGCTATCGGCGTGAGTGGGGCGCCGTCCTGAGTGCGTTGTCCGGGCCGACACCGGATGCCGAGGTGCGCTTGTTGACCGCGCGCTCGGGATCGGGGCTCGCGGCGGAAACGACGCTCCTGATCACGACGTGGCGACGAGAAGCCCCGGAATTGCCCGGGTCCGCCATTGCCCTGGCATTGGAGTCGGCTGCGGCGCAGTACGAGGCCATGCGCGCCGAGCACGACGTGCAGGTCGTCGTGACCGGACCGTCGAGCCCCGCCGTACCAGTGCGATTGACCGCCAGCGTGGCACTGGACGTGATAGCACGGGCTCGTTCGTCGCTGCTGGTGGTCAGCTTCGCGGCGTATGGAGTACGGGCGATCGTCGAGGAATTGGGCCGGGCGGCCGATCGAGGAGTGGACGTCGATCTTGTTCTGGAAACCTCCACGGACGCGTCGCGTGCCTTCGGCGATCTCGAACATCGCGTCCGTCTGTGGCATTGGCCCAGGGGACGCCGAACCGGCGACGCGGCGCTGCACGCGAAGCTGATCGCCGCCGACAGCGACTTCATGCTGTTGGGCAGCGCCAACCTGACCGATAGGGCCCTGGCGGACAACATCGAGGTTGGCCTCGTGCTGCGGGACGCAGTTGTGGTGGCCCGGGTTGTCGATCACTTTCGCTCGCTGATGAGACCGGGCCGAGGGCCCTTGGAACCGGTGCTCATGTCCGCGTGAGCGCCATCACCCATCTTGGCGGGAGCCGACTCCACCGAACGCGCGACGTGCGTACCGTGGCCCGCAGAGGCCGGCGCGTTCGGCCCGATGATGGGCGGACCGGCCGGCGGCATATGCTTCCTGGCATGACGAGCGAGCCCGAGATCCAGGATGGGGTTGGGGGGCCGGATGCCTTTGCCCGGCTGTGGACTCCCCATCGGATGGCGTACATCAAGGGTGAGAACAAGCCGTCGGGGCCGACTCCCGACGACGGGTGCCCGTTCTGCCGGATTCCGTCGTTGCGCGATGTCGACGGGCTCGTCGTCGCGCGGGGTGAGCAGGTCTACGCGGTGCTGAATCTGTACCCGTACAACGGCGGTCACCTGATGGTGGTGCCCTACCGGCACGTCGCGGACTACACCGACCTGGACGACGCGGAGACGATAGAGCTCGCCCGGTTCACCAAGCTTGCGATGGCCACTCTGCGCAAGGTGTCCGGCGCGCAGGGTTTCAATATCGGGATGAACCAGGGCCACGTCGCCGGGGCGGGGATCGCGGCGCACCTGCACCAGCACCTGGTGCCGCGCTGGGGCGGCGACACCAACTTCATGCCCGTGGTCGGGCACACCAAGGTGCTCCCGCAACTGCTGGCGGACACCCGCGAGATGTTGGCCTCCGCGTGGCCGATCGACTGACCGGGTCGATCGGCATCCGAGGAGCGCGCACTGCCTGCGGACACAGCGGGTGGGCGCGGAACCGGTGGGCGGAGTCGGTCCGATGGCAGGATCCAAGCGGCTGTTGGCAAGGAGAAGAGCTTTGAGCGCACGACCGGTTCTCGTGTACGACGGCGACTGCGGTTTTTGTACCCGGTCGGTGGAGTTCGCGCGGAAACACATTCCGTTCGCCGCCGACGTGGTGGCTTGGCAGTTCGCCGAACTGGAGGAACTCGGCGTCGAGCAGCACCGCGCCGAGCACGAGGTGTTGTGGGTGACCCCCGTCGGCACCGTGTACGGCGGACACCACGCGGTGGCCAAGCTGCTGATGAACGCCGGCGGCCCGTGGGCCCTCGCCGGCGCCGCGCTGCGGGTGCCGCCGGTCAGCATCGCCGCGCACGGCGTGTACCGCCTGGTCGCGGACAACCGCGATCGCATGCCCGGCGGAACTCCCGCGTGTGCGATGCCCGCGCACCTGCGGCCGGACACCGTCAACGCTGCGGGGTGACCCGCCGGGCGGCTCTTGCGGTGGCCGCGTGCTCGCTCACCGCCTATCTGCTCCTGGGCACCTTCGGGACGGCGGACATGTGGTGGCTGGGGGATTTGCGGGTCTATCGCCAGGGCGGCGTGGACGTGCTCGCCGGCCACGGTGACCTGTACACGATCCGGCCGAAGCGGCTGCCGTTCACCTACACGCCGTGGGCCGGGTTGACCTTCACGCCGTTGGCCTGGCTGCCGTGGGGCGCGGTCGAGGTGGTGGGGGTGGTGGGCAATCTGGCGTTGCTCGGCACGGCGACCTGGCTGGCCTGGGGGATCCTCGGGCTGCGCGGCGACGACCGGGTACGAGCGACCGCGCTGAGCGCCGCCGCCCTGTTGTGGACCGAGCCCGTCCAGGAGAACCTGCGCTTCGGGCAGGTCAACCTGCTGCTCCTGGTCCTGGTGCTGACCGACTTCGCCCGCCCGCGCGGCGCCCGGTTCACCGGGGTCGGCGTCGGATTGGCCGCCGGGCTCAAGCTCACCCCGGCGATCTTCATCCCGTACCTGTTCCTGACCGGACGTGTGCGCGAGGGATTGACCGCGCTGGGCGTGTTCGTCGGCACGGTCGCCGCGGCGTTCGCGGTGCTGCCGCGTGAATGTGCGGACTACTGGGGCGGGTTGTTCCTGGACGACACCCGGATCGGGCTGGCCCAGTTCCCCGGCAACCAGTCCGTAAACGGTGCGGTGACCCGGCAGTTCGGCGCACAGTCCCCGCCGGGATGGTTGTGGCCGCTGCTCGCGGTCCTGGTCGCGGCGCTGGGTATGACGCTGGCGGTCGTGGCGGCGAGGCGCGGGGCGGCACTGGCCGGGATGGGTCGTTGTGCGCTGACCGCGCTGCTGGTGTCGCCGATCTCCTGGACACATCACTGGGTGTGGGCGCTGCCACTGGTGATCGTGCTCGCCGACCGGGTCCGGCGCACCCGGACGCCGGTGGCCTGGGGCCCGTTGGTGGCGGTGCTCGCGGTCGCCGCGGCCTATCCGATGGAGCGTGCCCGGGTGTCCGGGGTGCTGCCGAGCGGGATCGTGTGGACGGTGCCGTACGGCGACGGTGGCGAGCTGAACCTGCACGGCCGGCAGCTGATCGTGGGCAACGCGTATGTGCTCGTCGCCGTGACCGGGTTGATCGTGGCCGCGTGGGTACTGTTCGCCGATCGCCGCCAATTCACCTGTTCGACCGGTTTGACCCCGACCGCCGAGCCTGATCCGGATCCCTCTTCGTAGACTCGTCATACTTTCAGCCGATCCGTCCCGTCCGCCGCCGTGGCGGATGCGGATGGGTCGTACGGCGAGGTGGGCGCGATGCGGGCGACGGCGCGAGGGGCGGGCGGCACGTTCGGCGTTGTGCTCGGTGCTGTGCTCGGCGGGCGGTGCGTTTGGCTGCGCCCGGTAGGGATCGGCTCTTGTGGGCCCCGCGCCGGCCGGACCTCGCGCCGTCGGACTCCACGCGGCCGGACTCGACGCGGGTTCGGTGGGTCGATCGCGACCACGCCCGAGGCGGGGGTTCGACGGGGGTCGCATGCCGGTTCGAACGATGATCCGATCATGCCTAGACTGAGCCGAACGGGGATCGGCCCGGCCGCGACCAAGGCGGCGAGGGGCATGGGGGCGGAGACGGCGCACATGGGCGACAAGGCTCGACCCCTCGGCGCCGACCGGATCGCCGGTGGCCCCGCCAGTGGCACCACGGGCAGCCGTCGGCCAGGGGGCAGGATCCGGCCCCTCGGCAAGGTCCGCTCAATCGGCATCGCCATGGTCGGCCTGCTCATCGCGCTCGGCATCATCGTCACGGTCGGCGGCGCGGCGCCGCCGCCGCGCACCACGCGACCGCTGCTCCTCGGCGGCGTCATACCCGGGCCCGAGGGACCGATCGCGCTCCCCACCGACGCGCCCGCGGCGCCGCCCACCGACGCCGAGCGGGCCTGGCTCGCGCAGGGCACCGTCCCGGGCGCGACCCCGCGATACCGGGCGATGGCCGAGCGCGCGCTGCTGGACATGCGGGTGCTGACCCAGCCCGACGGGTCGGTGGCGGCGGCCTGGTTCGGGATCTGGAAGTACGTCTGGCCACGTGACGCGGCCTGGGTCGCGGCGGCCTTCACCGCCACCGGGCACGACCGGGAGGCACTCGCGGTGCTGCGCCGATTGGCCGCGCTACAGCGTCCCGACGGCACGTGGGAGGCGCGCTACCGGCTGGACGGCGGGCCGGTCGGCGACAAGCGGGCGGCCCAGTTGGACGGGAACGGATGGGTGCCGTGGGCGGTCTGGTTCTGGTACGTCCACCAGGATCCCAAGGCCCCGGAGACCGTGGCAGCGCTCGGCGAGCTGTGGCCGACGGTACGCAAGGCCAGTGACGCCGCGGCCGGTCGGCTGCGCACGAACGGGCTGCCGCCACGGGGTTCGGACTATTGGGAAACCCGCACCGACCAGGTCACCCTGGGCACTGCGGCACCCCTGTCGGCCGGACTGCGATCCGCCGCCGACCTGGCACGGCGGACCGGAAGCGCGCCC
The DNA here is from genome assembly GCF_040605455.1 of Embleya sp. NPDC005575. Classification (NCBI taxonomy): domain Bacteria; kingdom Bacillati; phylum Actinomycetota; class Actinomycetes; order Kitasatosporales; family Streptomycetaceae; genus Embleya; species Embleya sp. NPDC005575. Next base: position 21,205 of record NZ_JBEXCV010000108.1, read on the forward strand.
GACGCGCAGCGCTGGGCAGGTGCCTCGGACCGCCTCGACCGCGGCATCCGGGACGTCTTCGGGCGGCACGGCTACCCACGCACGGCGTCGGCCAAGGGCGGCGCGGACACGGCGGTGACCTGGCTGGGACCGCCGTTCGCTCGCGCGGACGGCGGGATCGCGAGCGCGGTCCGCCGATCCGCGGGGCTGCTCACCCTGCCCAACGGAGGCATCCTGCCGGGCGAACACTGGGCCGGCGACCCCACCGCGGCCTGGACCCCGGAAACCGCGTCCTTTGCACTGTTCAGCGCAGCGAGCGGGGACCGGGCCGGCGCGGAACGCCGGCTGGACTGGCTCGCCGACCACCGGACGGCATACGGATCACTGCCCGAAAAGGTCGACAAACACGGCAAGCCGGCCTCGGTCGCGCCCCTGGCATGGACATCGGCGACCGTGCTGCTGTCATTGGCGGCATTGGACGAGCCACTGCCGATTCCCTGACCGGAGCCGACAGCGGCCCGCCCCACACCGAGGCCGACCACTCACCGCCTGCGGCGGAGCATCGGAGCACTCCGCGCTCGTGCTGCCCGTCCGCTACGCGGCTGTGGGGTGGGCGGGGGTCGTGGGGATGTTGCTCGTCTGCCGTGTGGGCGGCCGGCTGCTCCGTTGTGGGGCTTCTCGTGCGCAGCGCGGCGAGTGCGGCTTGGGCGGGTGCTCCGCTGGGGGTTGGTCGCGTGGTGGAGGTGTGTCCGACGCGGTGGGGCCGGCCGCCCGTGGCTGGGGGCAGTCGGGTCGGCCGGCCGCGTCGGAAGCGGGGTTCTCATGCGTGGCGCGGTGGGGTTTCCCTGCGCGCTCTCTGCCCGTCGTCGTGGCGTTCGGTCAGGAGTCCGCGTCGGTTGTCACCTTTGCCGCGAGTTGCGGGGGCATGGGGTCGTGTCGGCAGTATGTGCGGGCGAATTGGCCCGTGCCGTGGCTGATCGAGCGCAGGTCGATCGCGTAGCGGCTGATCTCGATCTCCGGGACCTCGGCGCGGATCAGGGTGCGGCCCGAGCCGATCGGTTCGGTGCCCACCACCCGGCCTCGGCGCGAGCTCAGGTCGCTGAGTACGCCGCCGACGTACTCGTCGGAGACGGTGACCCGTACCTCCGAGACCGGCTCCAGCAGGTGGATCCGGGTGCTTGCGGCAGCCTCGCGCAATGCCAGCGCGCCCGCCATCTGGAAGGCCATGTCGGACGAGTCGACCGAGTGTGCCTTGCCGTCGGTCAGCGTCACCCGCAGGTCGACCATCGGGTAGCCGGCCGCGACGCCCTTCTCCATCTGTGCCCGGACGCCCTTCTCCACGGACGGGATGAAGTTGCGCGGCACCGCCCCGCCGAAGACCTTGTCGACGAACTCGAACCCGGACCCGCCGGGCAGCGGTTCGACGTCGATCTCGCAGATCGCGAACTGGCCGTGTCCGCCGGACTGTTTCACGTGTCGACCGCGCCCGCTGGCCTTCTCCGCGAACGTCTCGCGCAGCGACACCTTGTGTGCGACCGCGTCCACCGCGACGCCGTAGCGGCTGCGCAACCGGTCGAGCAGTACCTCGACGTGCGCCTCACCCATGCACCACAGGACCAGTTGGTGGGTGTCGATGTTGTGCTCCAGGCGCAGCGTGGGGTCCTCGGCGACCAGGCGGGCGAGCGACTGGGAGAGCTTGTCCTCGTCGGACTTGCTGTGGGCACGGATGGCGACCGGCAGCAGCGGGTCGGGCATCATCCACGGCTCCATCAGGAGCGGATCGTCCTTGTCCGAGATGGTGTCGCCGGTCTCGGCCCGGGTCAGCTTGGCGATCGCGACGATGTCGCCGGCGATGCCGCGGTTGAGCGAGCGCTGATGTTTGCCCAGCGGGATCGACATCGCGCCGATCCGCTCGTCCAGATCGTGGTCCTCGTGTCCGCGATCGGCCATGCCGTGCCCCGAGACGTGCACCGTCATGTCCGGGCGCAATGTGCCGGAGAAGACCCGGACCAGCGAGATCCGGCCCACGTACGGGTCGGACGTCGTCTTGACCACCTCGGCGGCGAGCGGGCCCTCGGGGTCGCAGGTCAGCGGGTCGCGGGGCTTGCCGTCGGGGGTGGTGACCGGCAGCACCTCGTGCTCCGGCGGCGCCGGACAGGCCCGGACGATGCCTTCCAGGAGTTCGATGGTGCCCAACCCGTCGGGCGCGACGGCGAGCACCGGGTAGAACGAACCGCGTGCGACCGCGGTCTCCAGGTCGGCGATCAGCGTGTCGACCTCGATCTGCTCGCCGGAGAGATAGCGGTCCATCAGGGACTCGTCCTCGCTCTCCGCGATGATGCCCTCGATCAGCCGGTTGCGGGCGTCCTCGATCAGCGGCAGGTGCTCGGGGTCGGGGTCGAGCGTCTCGCGGGTGCCGGAGGAGTAGTCGTAGACCCGCTGGGTGAGCAGGCCCATCAGGCCCGCGACGCCCTCGTCCTCGCCGTGCAGCGGCAGGTACAGCGGCAGCACGGTGTCCGAGTCGGGGTCGCCGAACACCCGCTGGCAGATCAGCACCATCTCGTCGAAGTCGGCGCGCGCCTGGTCGAGCTTGGTGATCACGATCGCACGGGGCATGCCGACCGAGGCGCACTCGTCCCAGAGCATCCGGGTCGAACCGTCCACGCCGTCGGCCGCCGAGACCACGAACAGCGCGGCGTCCGCGGCGCGCAGGCCCGCCCGCAGGTCGCCGACGAAGTCCGCGTAGCCGGGGGTGTCGAGCAGGTTGATCTTCACGCCGTCGAATTCGACGGGGGACAGCGACAGCGCCACCGAGCGGTGCTGGCGGTGTTCGATGTCCTCGAAGTCGGACACGGTCGTCCCGTCCTCGACGCGACCGGCCCGGGGAATCGTCCCGGTCGCCACGAGCAGGGACTCCACCAATGTCGTCTTGCCCGCCCCCGTGTGGCCCACCAGCACCACGTTGCGCACCGAGTCCGGGCTCGCCGGCGCGGTTACCCTGCCGACGGTTCCGGCGCTGGCTCCGGATTTATCCGCCATGTGCCACCTCCTGGTTGTCCATCTGTGCGGTCGTCGTCGACGTCCCGGACGCGCAGGTGCAAGTCGGTCGTCGGTACGCCAACGTCCGCAAATCGATTCCTGAACGGCAGCATTGCCCCGACGTCCGACCGAGTACAAGTGTCCTCGCCGTACGTGATGTTCTCCAACGCGGCACGCCCGGGCGACGGGGGGCTCGGGAGGTGCGACCGCGTCAGTACGATGGGCGCACCAGGCGGGTCGAGTCCACCGGATCCCCCGCCGCCCCGGCAATCCCTCGGGAAGGCGATGCTCAACAAATACGCTCGTGCCTTCTTCACGCGTGTGCTCACCCCGTTCGCGAGCTTTCTGCTGCGCCACAACGTGAGTCCGGACACGGTGACGCTGATCGGCACCCTCGGGGTGGTCGTCGCGGCGCTGGTGTTCTTCCCGATCGGCTGGTTCCTCACCGGCACGCTCGTCATCACCGCGTTCATCTTCTCCGACCTGGTCGACGGCAACATGGCGCGCCAGTTGGGCCGCTCGACCAAATGGGGGGCCTTCCTCGACTCCACGCTGGACCGGGTCGCGGACGCCGCGATCTTCGGCGCGCTGGCGATCTGGTTCGCCGGTGACGGCGACAACCTGCGTATGTGCATCCTGGCGATCTTCTGCCTCGGGTCCGGCCAGGTCGTGTCGTACTGCAAGGCCAGGGCCGAGAGCCTGGGCCTGGCCTGCGACGTCTCCGGACTGATCGAGCGGGCCGAGCGGCTGGTCATCTCGCTGGTGGCGACCGGTCTCGCCGGAATGGGTGTCCCGTACATCCAGGAAGCCGCGCTGTGGTTCATCGCGGTGGGCAGTCTGATCACGGTCTTCCAGCGGATGATCGCGGTGTATCGCTCGGCATCCGCGATCGACAACGCGGTGTCCGGAGGTGACAAGGCATGACCGACCTCGGGCAGCGGCTGGCCGACACCGGGTACGCCCTGGGCTGGTCCGTGGTCAAGCGGCTGCCCGAACCGGTCGCCACGGCGGCCTTCCGGCGGATCGCCGACCTGGTCTGGCGGCGGCGCGGTGGCGGCGTGCTGCAGTTGGAGGCCAATCTGCGTCGCGTCGTGGGATCCGATGCCACGCCCGAGCAACTTCGCGCGCTCTCCCGCGAGGGCATGCGCTCCTACCTGCGCTACTACCAGGAGGCGTTTCGGCTGCCGGTCTGGGACCGCGAGACGGTGCTGGCCCGGATGGAGTGCGACCTGACCCTGCTGGACAAGTGCAGCGCCCGCGGCAAGGGCGTGATCTTCGCGCTTCCGCACATGGGCAACTGGGACCACGCCGGCGCCTGGATCACGCTCAAGGGCTATCCGTTCACCACGGTCGCCGAACGACTGAAGCCGGAGTCGCTGTACAAGCGCTTCCTGGACTATCGCGAGTCGCTGGGCATGGAGGTGCTGCCACTCACCGGCGGCGAGGGCAACACGTTCGGCACGCTGGCGCGCCGGCTGCGCGAGGGCCGGCTGTTGTGCCTGCTCTCCGACCGCGACCTGACCACCGCGGGCGTGCCGGTGACCTTCTTCGGCGAGCAGACCCGGATGGCGGCCGGCCCGGCCGCGCTGGCCGTGCAGACCGGCGCGGCGCTGATCCCGGTCACCCTCGCGTGGGACGGCAAAATTCTCCGGGCCACGCTGCATCCCGAGATCGAGGTGCCCGGCGAGGGCGACCGCCGGGAGAAGATCGCGGTGATGACCCAGCGGGTCGCGGACGCCTACGCCCGAGCGATCGCGCGCGACCCGCAGGACTGGCACATGCTTCAGCCGCTGTGGATTGCCGATCTGGACCGACGCCGGCTCGCCCGGATCGGGGAGGCCAAGTGAGGATCGGCGTCGTGTGCCCCTACTCGTGGGACGTGCCGGGCGGTGTGCAGTACCACGTGCGGGACCTCGCGGCGAACCTGATCGCGCGCGGGCACGAGGTGTCGGTGCTGGCGCCGGCGGACGACGACACCCCGCTGCCGGACTACGTGGTACCGGCCGGGCGGGCCGTACCGGTGCGCTACAACGGCTCGGTGGCGCGGCTCAACTTCGGCTTCCTGTCCGCCGCGCGGGTGCGTCGGTGGATCCACGACGGGCACTTCGACGTGCTGCACATCCACGAACCGGCCACGCCCAGCCTGTCGTTGCTCGCCTGCTGGGCCGCGTCCGGCCCGGTGGTGGCCACCTTCCACACCTCCAACACCCGCTCGCGCGCGATGATCGCGGCCTATCCGATCCTGCAGCCCGCGCTGGAGAAGATCAGCGCCCGGATCGCGGTCAGCGAGTACGCGCGCCGCACCCTGGTCGAACACCTCGGCGGCGACGCGGTGGTCATCCCCAACGGCGTGGACGTCGGCTTCTTCGCCGGCGCACCCGTGGAGCCCCTGTGGCAGGGCACTCCCGAGGCGCCCACCATCGGCTTCATCGGCCGGATCGACGAGTCGCGCAAGGGACTGCCCACGCTGATGGAGGCGTTTCCGCGGATCGTCGAGGCGTTCCCGGGCGTGCGGCTGCTGGTGGCCGGGCGCGGGGACGCGGAAGAGGCGGTGGCGGACCTGCCGGAGGCGTTGCGCGGACAGATCACCTTCCTGGGCATGGTCAGCGACCTGGACAAGGCCCGACTGCTGCGCAGTGTGGATGTGTACGTGGCGCCCAACACCGGCGGCGAGAGCTTCGGGATCATCCTGGTCGAGGCGATGTCGGCGTCGGCGCCGGTGCTGGCGAGCGATTTGGACGCGTTTCGGCAGGTGCTGGACGGCGGGCGGGCGGGGGAGTTGTTCGCGGTGGAGGACGCCCCGGCACTTGCCGCCGCGGCGGTGGCGCTGCTTCGGGATCCGGTGCGGAGGGGTGCGTTGCGGGAGGTCGGGCGCAAGCATGTGCAGCGGTACGACTGGGAGACCGTCGGGACGGACATCCTGGGCGTGTACGAGACGGTCACTGCGGGGGCGCCGGCTGCGTAGCGGGGTTGGCCTCAAGCGCCGCCCGGGCTGATGGGGTGGCCTCAAGCGCCGGCCGGGCTGATGGGGTGGCCTCAAGCGCCGGCCGGGCTGATGGGTGGCCTCAAGCGCCGGCCGGGCTGTTGGGTTGCTTGGCCGGGCTGTCGGGTTGGTCTGGCGAGGTGAAGGGCGGCCGGAAGTGTTGGTCGGGTCGGGGGTTGGTTGGGTCGGCGGTATTAGGGTCGCCGGGTGATGACTGTCATCTGGATTCTGCTCGCGGTGCTTGCGGTCGGTGTCTATCTCAGCTGGACCGCGGGGCGACTCGACCGGTTGCACGCGCGGGTGGACTCGAGTCGGGCCGCATTGGACGCGCAGTTGTTGCGGCGTTCCGCGGTCGCGCAGGAGATCGCCACCTCCGGGCTGCTCGATCCGGCCTCCTCGCTGGTCTTGGCCGGTGCCGCGCACGAGGCGCGCAACGCGGCCGAGGACGAGCGTGAGGTGGCGGAGAGCGACCTGACCCGCGCGCTGCGGTTCCTGTTCGAGGACCCCGCCCAGGCGGAGGACCTGCGGGCCCGACCCGGCGGCGCGGAACTGGTCGCCGAACTACAGACCGCGGTCCGGCGCGTACCGATGGCCCGGCGCTTCCACAACGACGCGGTCCGCGGCGCCCGTGCGGTGCGCCGCCACCGATTGGTGCGCTATCTGCGGCTCGCGGGCCATGCCCCGTACCCGGTCACCTTCGAGATGGACGACGAGGAGCCGCGCACATTGCAGCCCGGTGGGTCCTGACGGGAGCCACACAAAGGCCACCGTGGACAGATTGGCCCGGGTAATTTGCCGGGGTGGCATGACATTAGGATCCACCTCACCCGTACGATGGAGCCAACCGTCGTCGTTCGCACCTGTGTGAGGTCATCCGTGTCCACCACCCCCGCAAGCCCCCAGACCGGCACCGACCTGGTCAAGCGCGGCATGGCCGAGCAGCTCAAGGGCGGCGTGATCATGGACGTCGTCAACGCCGAGCAGGCCAAGATCGCCGAGGACGCGGGCGCGGTCGCCGTCATGGCGCTCGAGCGCGTGCCGGCCGACATCCGCAAGGACGGCGGCGTCGCGCGCATGTCCGACCCGGACATGATCGACGGCATCATCGGCGCCGTGTCCATCCCGGTGATGGCCAAGGCTCGGATCGGCCACTTCGCCGAGGCCCAGGTCCTGCAGTCGCTCGGTGTGGACTACATCGACGAGTCCGAGGTGCTGACCCCGGCCGACGAGTCGAACCACATCAACAAGTGGAAGTTCACCACCCCCTTCGTGTGTGGTGCGACCAACCTCGGCGAGGCGCTGCGCCGGATCACCGAGGGTGCGGCGATGATCCGCTCCAAGGGTGAGGCCGGCACCGGCAATGTGGTCGAGGCCACCCGGCACATGCGCACCATCCTCAAGGACATCAAGCAGCTCTCGGTGCTGGACGAGGACGAGCTGTTCGTCGCCGCGAAGAACCTCCAGGCGCCGTACGCGCTGGTCAAGGAGGTCGCCGAGGCCGGCAAGCTGCCCGTCGTGCTGTTCACCGCGGGCGGCATCGCCACCCCGGCCGACGCGTCGATGATGATGCAGCTCGGCGCCGAGGGCGTGTTCGTCGGCTCGGGCATCTTCAAGTCCGGCGACCCGGCCAAGCGGGCCAAGGCGATCGTGGACGCGACCCTGCACTTCGACGACCCGGACGTGATCGCCAAGGTCTCGCGCGGTCTGGGCGAGGCGATGGTCGGCATCAACATCGACACCCTCCCGGCCGAGCAGCGTTACGCCGGTCGCGGCTGGTAGCTCGCGCCTTCGAGCCCTTCGCGCCTCGAACAGCACCGCGCGCACGCGAAAGCACTTCGCGCACTCGAACAAGCTGTGAGCCGGGCCCGGACGCGAACGCGTCCGGGCCCGGCTCGGTACCTACGACCGGACGGGGTTGACGTGTCCACCACTCCCATCATCGGTGTCCTCGCCCTCCAGGGCGACGTGCGCGAACACGCCATCGCGCTGGCCGAACTCGACGCGATCGCACGCCCGGTGCGCAAGGTCGAGGAGTTCGCCGAACTCGACGCGCTCGTCATACCCGGCGGCGAGTCGACCACGATGTCCAAGCTCGCGGTGTCCTTCGGGCTGTTCCCGGCGCTGCGCGAGCGGGTCGTGGGCGGCATGCCGGTCTACGGCTCGTGTGCGGGCATGATCATGCTCGCCGACAAGATCCTGGACGGTCGCGAGGACCAGGAGACGGTCGGCGGGATCGACATGATCGTGCGGCGCAACGCGTTCGGCCGGCAGAACGACTCGTTCGAGGCCGACGTCCCGTTCGCGGGACTGGCCGGCGGCGACCCCATCCACGGCGTGTTCATCCGCGCCCCGTGGGTCGAGTCGGTCGGCGCCGAGGTCGAGGTGCTCGCCCGGCTGACCGCCGAGCCGTACGCGGATCGCATCGTCGCGGTACGCCAGGGCAACCTGCTCGCCACGTCCTTCCACCCGGAGCTCACCCCCGACCGGCGGGTGCACGCGTACTTCGTGGACATGGTCCGTGCCACGCTCTGAGTCCGCGCGCCGGTAGGATCTTCCAGCCTGTACAGGCCCGTGCAGTGCACCCGCGACCCGAAGGAGTAGAGGCGGATGTCCGGCCACTCGAAGTGGGCGACCACCAAGCACAAAAAGGCCGTCATCGACGCCAGGCGCGGAAAGCTCTTCGCCAAGCTGATCAAGAACGTCGAGGTGGCGGCACGCACCGGCGGCGGTGACATCGCCGGCAACCCGACGCTCTACGACGCCATTCAAAAGGCCAAGAAGTCCTCGGTCCCGAACGACAACATCGACCGCGCGGTCAAGCGCGGCTCCGGTGCGGAGGCGGGCGGCGCCGACTACCAGTCGATCACGTACGAGGGGTACGGACCGAACGGTGTCGCGGTGCTGATCGAGTGCCTCACCGACAACCGCAACCGCGCGGCGTCGGATGTGCGGGTCGCGATGACGCGCAACGGCGGCTCGATGGCCGACCCCGGCTCGGTGTCGTACATGTTCACCCGCAAGGGTGTAGTAATCGTGCCGAAGAACGACCTGAGCGAAGACGACGTGCTCGGCGCGGTGCTCGACGCCGGCGCCGAAGAGGTCAACGACCTCGGCGACACCTACGAGGTGGTCAGTGAGGCGACCGACATGGTCGCCGTGCGGACCGCGCTCGTGGACGCCGGGATCGACTACGACTCGGCGGACGCCAACTTCATCCCCAGTGTCTCGGTCGAGCTGGACGAAGAGGGCGCGCGCAAGATCTTCCGGCTGATCGAAGCGCTGGAGGACAGCGACGACGTGCAGGAAGTCTGGGCGAACTTCGACGTGAGCGACGCGGTTATGGAGAGCATCAACGCCGAGTAGGGCTCGCGGCATCGGTCGTGCGGCCGGCGAGGATCGCGACGACACCGGTCGCATTTCGCGAACGCGCGTGGGGTCGGCGGCAACTGCTCCGGCGTCACCTCCGCCGACTGGTTCGGGCTG
>NZ_JBEXCV010000109.1:0-30125 GCF_040605455.1 Embleya sp. NPDC005575
GTCGTAGGTGGCCGCGTCGGCTCGGCCCTCGTAGAGCACGAAGGACATCCAGTACCGGGCGAAGCACGCGAGCAGCTTGGCCACCAGTGCGCCGAGGCGAAACCGCTCGTCGCCGGTGGCCCGCCACATCCGTACCTGGAGCAGACCGGCGCCGGCCGCGCCGTGGCACACGTCCGGATTGGGCCACACGATCGGTACGCGAAGCGCCGTCTCGATCGCCGAGGCGGCGAGTCCCTCGTCACCGAGCAGGGCCGCCGCGTCGTACAGAGCCCACGCGGTCCCGGACCGGCCGAAGTGCAGGCCGGGCAGCACCACCGGTTCGGCAGCCGCCCGATCGCGCAGCCAGACCGCGCCGTCCTCGACCGCGCGATGCAGCGTGTAGCGCAGCCGCGGTTCGAGCGTCGTGGTGTGCGCTGCCCGGGCCAGCACGCCGAGCACCCCGGCCGCGCCGTACTGCACGCTGCACGGATCCATCGCCGCAGCGCCCGCCGTCATCGGCCACAGCCGGTCCACTCGCCCCGGCGTCATCGTCGCGACCAGGTGCGCGAGCCCGTCCAAGAGCAGCGCGTCGTCGTCGGGCGGCACCGGATGTGGCGGCACCTTGTCGCCCTCGGTGTCCGGATGCGGCCGCGGCCCATCCGGCGCATCCTGCCGCCCGGCCACGCCGAGATCCGGGCCCCCACCCGAGCTTGCAGCCGACCCCGAGCCCAGGCCCGCACCGGCACCCGCACCCGAGCCCGCACCGGCAACCGAGCCCGAGCCCGCACCCCCACCCGAGCCAACGCCGACCCCATCACCGTCATCCGCGACTGCGCCGCCCCCGCCACCCGCGCGCCCGCCGACCGCGCCAACCACGATCCCGCCCGACCCCGAACCCACCTCCGCCGCACCACGATCCGCGCCGGTCATCCCCGTGACGAAGCCGCACACCCGCGCCAGTGACCAGCGTGCCGTCGGATCCTCGTGCCACAGGCCGCGGATCGCGGGCGCGAGGCGCCGTGCGGTCTCGCCGTGTCGAGCGGCCGACGCCAGCCACGCGCCCAGGCGTTCCACGGTGCCGCGGCTCGCGCCGACGTCCTCGGGCAGGGCCGGATCGGCGCCGGTGGCCAGCAGGAAGAACAGCCCGCCCAGGCTGTACAGATCGGCGGCCGGGTGTACGAGGTGGCCACCGTCCGCGGTCGGGCGCTGCTCCGGTGCCCGGTATCCGGGCGTGCCCGCCGCGCCGGCCCGGGAGCCGATCTCGGCGGCCAGTTCCAGATCCACCAGACGCACCGAGTGGTCCGACGCGACCAGCACGTTCGTCGGCGACAGGTCGCGGATCACCAGATTCTCGGCGTGCACGGTTCGGACCAAGCGGATCAGTTCCAGGACGACGGGTCGGGCCGGCGCCCAGGGCACGTCCGGGTCCTGCGCGTGGCGGCCGACCCAGGCGCGCAGCGGCTCGCCCGGCAGTCGCTCCTGGGCCAGGAAGATCGTCTCGGCCTCCTCGACCAGCGCGACGTGTCGAGGGGTCAGGCCGGTGTGCGCGAGTCGCCGCATCACCATCGCCTCGTGCCGCAGCGCGGCGCACGCGTCCCGCCCGGAGCGGTCCACCTCGATGTGCGCACGGGCCTGCTTGACCACGACGGCGGTGTCGTCGGTGGTGTCGCGGCCCAGGAACACACCGCCCTTGGCCGAGTGCCGCAGGGCTGAGGTGACCGCGAAGCGACCCGCGATCAGCACGCCCGCCGCCGAGGACGCGGCGGGCCCGGCTGCGCGCGTCGAACGGGCCCGCTCCACCAGCGGATCGGGCGCCCACGCCGGCGGGGTGAACCATGCCTCCCGGGCGTCGTCCACCGCCAGTCCGTCGGGGTCGGTGAGCACCGCGCGGTAGCCTCCGTCGTTGCCGAGCACCGCGCGCCGGCCGAAGCCGCCGTAGCGGTAGTGCACGACGCTGCCCGGTCGGCACGGCCGGTCGGAGAGGATGCCCGGTCCGGTGAGCTCGCGCGTCACCTCGTCGAGCGCGTCCACCAACTCCATGAACTGCTCGTCGTCGTTCGGGTAGACGGTGATGAACTTGCCCGCCGAGGCCCGGTCGGCCTCGCGGGAGTTGAGCATCCGGAGCCGCTCCAGGTCGCCGGCGAACTTGAACGCCACGCGGCGCGGCAACAGCACGTCGCAGACCCGGCCCAGCACGTGCGGGGCATCTCCGGTCCGCGCGCTGACGTGGATCTTCCAGCCCTGGGCCCGGGCCGCGTGGCCGGGCGGTCGTACGGTGCACCAGAAGTCGTCCGAGCGCACGTCCCACTCGGTGTCCGCGCCGGACGCGACGGCGTCGGACCGCCGCGCGGCCCGCCCGTCGCGATCCTGTTCCCGGGCGACCGCAGCGCGGTCGAGCGCGGCACGGACGCGGTCGACCAGGTTCGTCCCCGGCGCGCCGTGGCCGCCGGTGCGCTCCGCACGGTGCCCACGCGTCGTCGTAGCCATCCCTGGACCTCCCCCTCGACTGTGCCCTCGCGCCCCGGTCGACGATGTGTCACGTTCGTCGACCGGTGCCCGGAAACGGTTGTCGAGCGACCGGGTGATCCGGTCGCCGACGTGGCCGCCCCGCCTCGGATCGCTCCCCCCGGCGGGACGGCATGACCGTACGCAGCGCGTTCGGGCCACCTCAACGAGTTGCGGCAGCCTTCACCCCTTCGAGTGAAGTGACCCGTATTGAGGGTTGGTTGGTCAGTTGATCTGCATATTTCCGAACCGTCGATATCGGTGCAGGTCAACGAGAGGACATGGAGACAACCATGCGGCTGGGGATGGGCCGATCGGGCTACTCGCCGATTCCGCGCTGTTGGGCGAGAATCGCGGCCTGGACCCGGCTGCGCAGGCCCAGTTTGGTGAGGATCCGGCTCACATGGGTCTTCGCGGTGGCCTCGGCCATGTCCAGGTGTTCGGCGATGCGTTGGTTCGACATGCCCCGGCCCAGGCACGCGAGCACGTCGCCCTCGCGCGGTGTGAGCGACGCGAGCGCCTGCGCGCCCACTTCGGGCCCGTCCGCGGGGCCCGATCGGGGCGGGCTCGCGAACGCGTGGATCAACCGGCGGGTGACCTCCGGCGCGACGAAGCCGTCGCCGCGCGCGACCAACCGGACGGCCTCGACCAGGCGTTCGGCGTCCACCGTCTTGAGCAGGAAGCCGGCCGCACCCGCGCGCAGCGCGCCGAACACGTACTCGTCCAGGTCGAAGGTGGTGAGAACCAGGACGTCGAGGCCCTCCGCGGTCAGCTCACGCGTGGCACTGATCCCGTCCAGTCGCGGCATCCGCACGTCCATCAGCACCACGTCCGGGCGCAACGACCGGGCCAGCGCCACCGCGGCCTCGCCGTCGGCGGCCTCGCCCACCACCTCGATGCCCGGGGCCGCGTCCAGGATCAGCACCAGGCCCGCCCGGACCGCCGCCTGATCCTCGGCAACCAGCACCCGCAGCGTGTCGACGTCGCTCACCCGGTCCCACCCTTCGGCCCCGTCGAGGCATTGTTTTCGGCACCGCGCACCACGTCGTCGCCGCACGGGAGTTCGGCCCGTACGTGCCACCGGCCCGCGCGCGGACCCGCCTCGAACACGCCGCCGAGCAGCGACACGCGCTCCGACATGCCCACCAGCCCCGCGCGGGCGCCCGGCAGCCGGGTGACGTGCTCGGGATCGATCCCGTTGACGCCGGTGATCACCACATCATCGGTGCGATAGGCGAAGACCATCCGCAACTCCTGTGGCGTGGCGTGCTTGAGCGCGTTGGTGAGCGTCTCCTGGACCACCCGGTAGGCGGCCAGGTCGACGGGTGTGGGCAACTCCCGTGCCACCCCGATGACCTCGACGTCGACGATCAGCCCGGCCCGGCGCACGTGCTCGACGAGGCGATCGGTCTCGGCCAGGCGGGGCACCGACACCGGTTCCTCGGGCGTGTTCTCCGAGCGCAGCAGGCCGATCATCCGGCGCATCTCGGTCAGCCCCTGCAGGCTGCTCTCCCGGATCACCTCCAGCGTCTCGCGCAACCGGGCCTCGTCCAGACTCTTCACCGACAGCGCGGCGGTGGACTGGACCGCGACCGCGCTCAGGTGGTTGGCGATCACATCGTGCAACTCGCGTGCCATCCGTGCCCGTTCGGCGACCACGGCGGCCTGGTGGTCGAGTTCGGCCAGCCGCGCGGTCTGGGTCGCGCGCAACCGTTCGACCTCGGCCTTCTCGCGGTGCTCGCGCACCGAGAAGCCGGTGAGCACGGGGGAGACGCCGACCAGGCCGATATAGAAGATCGACAGGACGAACAGGCGGAACTCGCGGGTTACCGCCCAGACCGTGCCCGCGCCCACGACCAGCGCCACCACGTTGCCGTACAGCAGGCGAAAAGCCAGCCGCGAAGTGCCGTACAGGCACGCCGCGTAGAGCACGTCGGACCACATGATCAGGCCGCCGATGGAGGGCCCGAGTACCATCTCCACGCTTGCGCAGGCGATCGCCAGGAACACCGCGAAGCGTGGTGACGTGCTGCGGTGGCACTCGGCGACGAACAGCAGAAGCAGCGGTGGCAGGCGCAGCCACGGGCTCGGGTTCCACACGCTCCAGATCACATAGGAGTGGGTGGCGAGCAGGACGAGCGCGCCCGCGAGCACCACGCCGCCGATCGCACAGTCGCGGCGGATCGGCGGCGCGAGGCCGGGCAGACGAAGGGGCAGGGGACGCTGCCACGCGGAGGTCGGATCGCTCACGCCCCCATCCCAACATCATTGAGGCGGGCCCGCCGACCGCCGGCACCGAACGACGGGAAGGTCGTCCTGATTCGTGACGGTTATCGCTACTTCGGCTGAAAGCGAATCCCGCCGTCGAGCCGGATCACCTCGGCGTTGAGGTAACTGTTCGTGAGCAGTTCGTACGCGAGCGAGGCGAACTCCTCCGGCACGCCCATGCGCTTGGGGAAGAGCACCTGCTGTCCGAGGGTGTCCTTGACCGCCTGCGGCGCGGCGGCGAACAGCGCGGTGTCCATGGTGCCGGGCGCGATGGTGTTGACCCGCACGCCGATCGCCGACAGGTCGCGCGCGACGGGCAGCGTCATGCCGGCCACGCCGGCCTTGGACGCACCGTAGGCGGCCTGGCCGATCTGTCCGTCGAAGGCGGCCACTGACGCGGTGCACACGATCGCGCCGCGCTCGCCGTCGGCCTGCGGCGGGGCCGAGGCCATCGCGGCGGCGGCCAGTCGGATCGCGTTGAAGGTGCCGATCAGGTTGAGTCGCACGATGAACTCGAAGGAGGCGAGCGGGTGCGGCGACCCGTCCCGGGCCACCGTGCGGGCGCCCATCCCGGTGCCGGCGCAGGAGACCAGCGCGCGCAGCGGCGCGAGCGCGAGTGCCGCGTCCACCGCGGCTTGGACCTGCTCCTCGTTCGTGACGTCGGTGGTGACGAAGGTTGCGCCGATCTCGGCGGCGACGGCCTTGCCGCGCTCCTCGTTCTTGTCCGCGATCACCACCGAGGTGCCACCGGCCGCGAGCCGGCGCGCGGTGGCCTCGCCGAGCCCGGAGGCCCCGCCGGTGACGATCGCGGACGCGCCTGTGAGGTCCAGCATGAGCGTTCTCCCCTCGCCTGTTCTTGACTGAGGCAAGCTATTGCATGCGGAGGGGAGTCGACCAGGGGACCTGACGATGTGTCAGTTGCGCCCCGTCCCGGTGGTGGGCGCAGTCACGCTCACCGTCACCGTCGTGCCGACCGGCACCACGTCGCCGGAGTCGGGGTCGGAGCCGGAGACCACGTCGTTGCGGGAGGCCCCGGAGGGCAGCGCGATGCTCAGGCCGGCATTCTTCAACGCTGTACCGGCCTCGGCGACGGTCAGCCCGGACAGCGGTGGAACCGTGGTCGTCGCGGGCGCGGAGGGCGAACCCGTGTCCGTGGGCGTCGCCGAGGTCGACGGCCGGGTGACCGGCGGCGTCGTCCTGACCCCCGACATCACCACGACGATCTCCGCCTTGTCCCGGTCCACCTTCCTCCCGGCCGCCGGGTCGGTGGAGGCAATGGTGCCGCCGCTTCCCCTGATCGTGCCGCGAAAGCCCTTCTCGCGCAGCAGCGCGACGCCCTGCGCCTCGGTCATCCCGACCACGTTCGGCACGGTCAACTTCCCCGGCGCGCTCGTACTCGTGCTCGGCGAGGCCGAGTCGGACGGATCCGGCGTGCTGGTCACCGGCGCCTCGGTGGTCGGCACGGCGGCGGACCTGGTTCCGGTCGCGGACGGGCCGGCCCCGGTCGCAACGCTCTTGGCGGCCGGCGTCGTGCCGTCCGTACCCGCCATCGCCATGCCGATCAGAACCGCCACCACGATCGCGGCCACCGTCGCGAGCACGGCGGCGACGACCCGGCTCCGGCGCCTGCCGTCGCGGCGCTCACGATCGTGGTGGTACGAATTCGCCGGCCCGCCGCCCGCCTGCCCGCCTGCGTCGTCGTGGTCCGTGGACACCACCCGGACCGAGAACGGCGCGCACGCCGCCACCCGCATGTCCCGCGCGGAGACCACCCGTACCGGGACGTCGCTCTCCTCGACCACCCGGGACGCCTCCTCGAAGGCGCTGCCCCCGCTGTCCGCGCCCATGTCGCCGAGCCCGAACAGCCCGCTCGGCGGGACCTGGTCCGCGATGTCCGGGGGCACTGTGTAGACGATCGTCCACACCCGCGTCTCGCCCGGATACACGTCGGGCGGCCCGGGCCGGTCCAGGCCGATCCGCCGGCCGACGTCCCGGGGCAGTTCGACGTCGTAGCGGTCCGGCGCGCTGCCCGCGTTGCGCAGGGTCAGCGTCACCATCACCGTCTCGCCGGGAGCCGCGGTGACTCGACGAGGCTCGCACCAGGCCTGCACCGCGCACTCCGGATCGCCCATGCGCTGCCCGTGCAGGTCGGTGCCGCATTGTTCGCCCGGGCAGTACGCGTCGGTCTCCAGATAGGGCGTACCGCACAGCAGACAGTGCACCATCGTCGTCGTCCCCCTCGTCGTCGTACGACAGTGCGAGCCTGCCTACCGCACAAACGCTTCGGATGGGATCGACTTCACACAATCCGAGGGCACTCCGGGGCACTGTGTCACCGCCCGTCCGGGATGCCCGAATCCGGGGTGGTGACCCGGAGAGGTAATCTCCCTTCGTGCCCAAGCTCTCCGACGTCGTCAGCGCCCTCGAACGGATCTATCACCCCGATTGGGCCGAATCCTGGGACGCGGTCGGGCTGGTCTGCGGCGACCCGGACGCCGAGGTGCGCTCGGTGATGTTCGCCGTGGACCCGACGCAAGCAGTCGTCGACGAGGCGCTCGCCCGCGGCGCCGACCTCCTGGTCACCCACCACCCGCTGTTCCTGCGCGGGGTGCACTCGGTCGCCGCGACCGGCTTCAAGGGGCGCGTCGTACACACGCTGATCACCGGCGGCTGCGCCTTGTACGTCGCGCACACCAACGCCGACTCGGCGGCCCCCGGCGTCTCGGACGCGCTCGCCGCCGCCCTCGGGCTGACCGTGACCGCGCCGCTCGACCCGGCTCCGGCCGACCCGAGCGAGTGTCGGGGGATCGGCCGGATCGGCGAGTTGGCCGTCCCCGAGACGCTCGCCGCGTTCGCCGCCCGGGCCGCCCGCGCGCTGCCGCGCACCGCGACCGGCCTGCGGGTGGCCGGCGACCCGGACCGCCCGGTGCGTACCGTGGCGGTGTGCGGCGGCGCGGGCGACAGCCTGTTCGACGCGGTCCGCCGCAGCGGCGCCGACGTCTACGTCACCGCCGACCTGCGCCACCACCCGGCGTCGGAGGCGCTGGAACACGGCGGCCCCGCGCTGCTCGATGCCCCACACTGGGCCACCGAGTGGCCGTGGCTGGCCTACGCGGCCGACGAACTCACCCGTGCGCTCACCGCAACCGGCACTACGGTGGAAACCCACGTGTCGGAACTAGTCACGGACCCATGGACGTTCCACACTCCACACCCCTGAGCATCGCGACGGGGGCATGAGGTCCGACCGGCCCGTCAGTCGCCCGCAGAACCCGAACCCAGCCACCAAAAACGCACCGGGTGGGCGGGTGGGAAGCAACATCCCGCCCACCCGAGCCGCATCCAAGGAGCCCCCGCTGAACGCCGCGCCCGCCGACCAGCTCCGCCTGCTCGACCTCCAGGCCCTCGACTCGCGAATCGATCTGCTCGCCCACAGGAAGCGCACACTGCCGGAGAACGAGGAGATCGACCGCCTCGGCTCCCGGCTCGCCCGGTTGCGCGACCTGGTGGTCGCGGGCGAGACCGAGGAGAGTGACGCGGCCCGCGACCAGACCAAGGCCGAACAGGACGTCGACCAGGTCCGCAAGCGCGCCGAACGCGACCAGCAGCGCCTCGACTCGGGCCACGTCACCTCGCCCAAGGACCTGGAGAACCTCCAGCGTGAGGTGGCCTCGCTCGCCAAGCGCCAGGGTGACCTCGAAGAGGTCGTCCTGGAGGTGATGGAACACCGCGAGGACATCCAGGGCCGGCTGGCCAAGCTGGTCGCCGAGCGGGACGAGGCGCAGAGCGCGCGCGACGCCGCCGAGTCCCGGCGGGCCGCCGCCGAGGCGGAGATCGACACCGAGGTGGCCGCCACCGTCAAGCAGCGTGCGGTGATCGCCGCGGCGATCCCGGCCGATTTGATCAAGCTGTACGAGAAGATCCGCGAGCAGTCGCACGGCGTGGCCGTGGCGCCGCTGTTCCAGCGTCGCTGCGAGGGCTGCCGGCTCGAACTGGGGATCACCGACCTCGGCGCGATCCGCGCGGCCGCGCCGGACGCGATCGTGCGCTGCGAGAACTGCCGGCGCATCCTCGTCCGCACGGCAGAGTCGGGCCTGTGAGGCTCGTCGTCGAGGCCGACGGCGGCTCCCGGGGCAACCCGGGCCCGGCGGCCTACGGTGCGCTGGTGCGCGACGCCGCTACCGGTGAGGTGCTGCACGAGGTGGCCGAGGCGATCGGTGTGGCCACCAACAACGTGGCCGAGTACCGCGGCCTGATCGCGGGCCTGACCGCGGCGCACACGATCGACCCGACGGCGACCGTCGAGGTGCGGGCCGACTCCAAGCTCGTGGTCGAGCAGATGTCGGGGCGCTGGAAGATCAAGCACGCCGACATGCGCGACCTGGCGACCAGGGCCCGGGGCATCCATCCGCCCGGGCAGGTCACCTACACCTGGATCCCGCGCGAGCGGAACAAGCACGCCGACCGGCTGGCCAACGAGGCGATGGACGCGGCGGCCAAGGGCCGGGCGTGGACCCCGCAGGAGTCCACCGCGTTCGCGACCCCCAAGGCCGCGGCGCCGGTTCCGGACGAGCCGGTCACCACCAAGGTCCGCCCGACCGCCCCCGGCTGGGGACCGGATCTGGGCCGCCCGACCACCCTGGTCCTGCTGCGGCACGGCGAGACGGTGCTCACCCCGCAAAAGCGCTTCTCCGGCACCGGCGCCGACCCGGACCTGTCCGAGCGTGGCCGATGGCAGGCCGCGCGCGCGGCCGAGGCGTTCGCCGAGCGCAACACGATCGAGGCGATCGTGTCCTCGCCGCTGGGCCGCTGCCGGCAGACCGCGGAGGCGGTCGCACAACGGCTCGGCCTCGAGGTGCGCGAGGAACCGGGTTTCCGGGAGACCGACTTCGGCGCCTGGGAGGGGCTGACCTTCGCCGAGGCGCGCGAACAGACCCCGGACGCCCTGGACGCGTGGCTGACCTCCGCGGACGCGGCGCCGCCCGGCGGCGAGAGCTTCACCGAAGTGGCCCGTCGGGTCGAGGTGGCCCGGGACAAGACCATCGCGCGACACCCCGGCAAGACCGTCCTGGTGGTCACCCACGTGACGCCGATCAAGACACTCGTGCGGATCGCGCTCGGCGCGCCGCCGGAGTCGATGTTCCGGATGGAACTGTCGGCGGCGGCGATCAGCGCCGTTCAGTGGTGGTCGGACGGCAACGCGTCACTGCGGGTGTTCAACGAGACGGCGCACCTGCGCGGAGTGTGACCCGGACGGCACGATCGAACAAAAGTTTGACCCCGCCGCCGCGATGTGTCATAGTCGGCAGTGCCTTCAGCGTGCCCGCCAGTAGGAATCCGGGCGGACCACGCGGAGGACCAAACTTTAGAAAGCCCCGAGTCGACCCCGGCCGGGGCTTTCGTCTTGCCGGGATGCGCCTTGGTCGATATGGCCGGGGACGCGAGAGCGAGGCCGTCGGGGGAGCGCCGGCGGAGCAACCCGTTCGCGCCCCGCAGCCGGCCGGGTCCCGGAGTGGGGCAGGCCGAAAAGGCCCCTGCCCTGCGTGTCCGCAGGTCGGGGCGGTGCCTGGATGGGCGACGGACGAGTCGGCCTCTACGCCGGGTTCTGTCTCCCGGGAGCCTTGCGGCGCCCGGGGAGGCGGCCATCCATCTACGACTGCCGTTGCCGACAGCCTCCAGCGGTCTACCCGCGAACTCGGGCGGGCCGCCCTCGAACGTTCGCGCAGAGCACGTGTGACGGTGCTCCTCTTGACCTTGCTCCGGGTGGGGTTTACCTAGCCGCCCGAGTCACCTCGGGCGCTGGTGGTCTCTTACACCACCGTTTCACCCTTACCGATCGTCCGAGGACGCCGGCGGTCTGTTTTCTGTGGCACTGTCCCGCGGGTCACCCCGGGTCGGTGTTACCGACCACCCTGCCCTGTGGAGCCCGGACGTTCCTCGGCGGAACCCTCGAGGAGGAATTCCGACGCGGCCGCCCGGCCGACTCGTCCGCCGTACCGGCCATCCTAGCGGGGGCGAACCGCACCCTTCGCCGGGTGTCGTCGGCCTCGGTCAGCCGGACCCGGACCCGCTCGCCCAGACCCAGGCCCGCGCCGTCGAAGCGGGCCCGCACGGCCGGCTCGGCGAGTTGTACGGTCCCGCCGTCGCCACGGTCGTTCAGGTCCACCACCACCGCGTCGAACTCGTCGCCGACGTGGTCGGCCAGCACGACCGCCTCGACCAGGGCCACCGCCTCGCGCTCGACCTCGTGCGCCCGGCGATCACCGGTCTCCATCGCCTTCGGCAATTCGTGCAGCCGGGCGCTCACCCACTCGGGCACGTCGGTACCCGCGACCAGGGACACGCAGATCTCCCCCGCGTACCGGTCGACCAGGCGCCGCAGCGGCGCGGTCACGTGCGCGTACTCGTCGGCGACCGCCGCGTGCCCGGTCAGCTCCGGCACGCCCGCGTCGAACGCGGTGTAGCCCGCCCCGCGCAGCAGCCCGGTGGCCTCCTGGAGGAACGCCGCATGCCGGGGATTGTCCGGGTCGAGCGAGCGGATCACCGCGCCGTACGTGCCGCCCTCGGGCCAGGCCACGTCCAACGCCCGGCCGACCCGGCGGACCTGGGCCAGCGCGTCCGGCGGCGGTGGTGGCAGGGTGCGCAGGATGCCGACGCCCGCATACGTCATCAGGTCGGCGGCGGCGATGCCGGTGAGCAGCGAGATCTGCGCGTTCCAGCCCTCGGCCGGGATCGGCGCCCGATATTCCAGTCGCCACGAGTCGCCGTGCTCGACGATCTCCTGCTCCGGGATCGGCAGGCTCACCCCGCCGCGATCGCTCTCCAGCATCTCGCGCAGCCGGCCGATCTCGGCGAGCAGCGCCGGCGGCTCCTCGGCGCTGCCCGTGTCGATCGCGCGCTGCACCTGCGGATAGTCGAACCGGACCCGGCTGCGCACCAGCGCGCGAAAGACGTCGGTGCCGATCAGGTCGCCGGACGCGTCCAGATCGAGCACCCACACCAGCGCGGGCCGGTCCTGCCCCGGGAGCAGACTGGCCGCCGCCTCGGACAGGATCGGCGGATGCAGCGGGATGCGCTCGTCCGGCAGATAGAGGGTTTCCACCCGGCGCATGGTCTCCGCGTCCAGCGCGCCGCCGGGGGTCACCCAGGCCGCCACGTCGGCGATCGCGTAGTGCACCCGGTAGCCGGTGTCCGTGCGGACCAGGTGCATCGCCTGGTCCAGGTCCAGCGACTCGGCCGGATCGATGGTCAAAAACGGCAGTTCGGTCAGGTCCCGGCGGGTCAGTGTCGGCCCCCGGCGGGCGGCCGCGTCCGCCTCCGCCAGTACTTCCGGGGAGAACGCCCCCGGCAGCCCGAGGTCCGCACGCAGACGGATGAAGCCGGCGCGCAGGCGATCACCGTCGGCGGACCTGATGTGGAGATGGCGACGAGGCACGGATCGAGCTTAGGAAAGATCCGCCGCGGTGCGAAAGACTTTTACGGCTTTTCGCCCGCGCGCCCGGAGCCGCCGCGTCGTGATCGGCCCGGCTCGTGCTCATAAACTCGATCCATAAACTTGATCGTCCCCCTTCCGTCCGCGTCGCTTGGAGTTCCGCCCGTGCTCGTGTTGTTGCCGCCCTCCGAGGGCAAGGCCGCTGCGGGGACGGGCCCCGCGCTCGACCTCGCGGGTCTTTCGGTGCCGGAACTGAACTCCGTGCGGCGGCAGGTGCTCGATTCGCTGATCACCCTGTGCGAGGGCGACGAGCTCAAGGCCCTCGAAGTGCTCGGCCTCGGCCCGAAGCTGCGCGGCGAGGTGCTGCGCAATCTCGACTTGCGCGAGGCGCCCGCGTTGACGGTGGCCGCCCTGTATACCGGTGTGCTCTACGACGCCTTGGACCTGCCCTCGCTCACCGGTGCGGCGGCGGCCCGCGCGGCCGGTTCGATCCTGGTGTTCTCCGGGCTCTGGGGAGCGTTGCGACCGACCGACCGGGTGCCGCCGTACCGCTGCTCGATGGGCGTGCGACTGCCCGGCATCGGCGCGCTCGCCGGCCAGTGGCGCGCGGCGATGGCGCCGGCGCTGCCCAGGCTCGCGGGCGAGGAACTGGTCCTGGATCTGCGGTCGGCGGCGTACGGCGCGGCCTGGAAGCCGACCGGCGCGGTCGCCGAGCGGACCGCCACCGTGCGGGTATTGCACGAGCGCATCGTGGACGGGGTGGCCAAGCGCTCGGTGGTGAGCCACTTCAACAAGGCGACCAAGGGCCGGGTGACCCGCGACCTGCTGGTCTCCGGCGCCGAACCGCGCAATCCGGCCGAACTGGCCGACGCGTTGCGCGAACTGGGCTGGACCGTGGAGACGGCCGAACCCAAGCAGGGCGGCACGCCCTGGGCGCTGGACATCGTGGTCGCCGCGGTCTGAGTGCGGCCGATGTCCGAGCAATCACGATCAGGCGAAGTCCCTCGTAGGGCACGCCCGCCGTCCGGGGTGAACGAGTGAATCCCGCCCGCCGAGCGTTTCCGCCCCCCTGCCACGTCGTTGAGCAGCCTGCCGAACCCGGTCGGCACTGACGTCGAGGAAACGAACGCTGTGACGAACATGAAGAAGGTCGCCGCCGTCGCGGCCATGGTCGGTGGCATCGCGGCCATGGGGGCCGGCGTGGCGACCGCGAGTGCGGAGTCCGAGGGCGCGGCCGTCGATTCGCCGGGCGTCGCCTCCGGCAACCAGATCGCCGGCGACCTGCACATCCCCGTCAACGTCTGCGGCAACACGGTCGACATCCTGATCGCCGTGCTGAACCCGACGTTCGGCAACATCTGCGTCAACGCGGGCTGATCACGCGCCCCGGCCCGCCTCCTCGGTCGATGGCCGGCAAGACCGCCCCGTTCCCGATCCTCGGGAACGGGGCGGTCCTCGTTGCGGGCGGCGCACCGAAGCGAAGCGATCCGCGATGTACATTTCTTGCGGGTTCCCGGTGCCGGACAGGTGTCATTCCGATCACCTGCGAACCCTGTCGGCACATCGACGCGTGCGACCCGCGATGATGGGATTGCCTGGGCCGGTCTTCCGCGTTGTATACGCAGAGGCGCCGTGTGGGGCGCGTACGAAACGCACGCGGAAGAAGGGGTTCCATGGAGCGAATGGGCAGAATGGCCGGATGGCTGCGCCGTCGACCGCGTGAGGATCCGGACGCGATTCGCGACCGGCGGGCCGGACTGCTCATGGACCTGGTCGAGCGCGGCTGGCCCGTCTGTCCGGCGGCGCACCCGGTGGGTTTCGGATGTTCCTGTGACCGGGTGGGTTGTCCGGCGCCCGGCATGCACCCGGTCTCGTTCGCGTGGCAGACCCAGGCGTCCACCGACCCGGTCCAGGTGGCCCGCTGGCTGGAGCTGTATCCGGAGGCCAACTTCGTCACCGCGACCGGCGCGGGCCACGACGTGTTGGACGTCCCCGCGCGGGCGGGTGAGATCGCCTTGGCGGTCTTCGCGGAGCAGGGCATCGAGATCGGCCCGGTGGCCTCCTGCGGCCCCGAGCGCACGCTGTTCTTCACCGCGACCCGTGGTACACCCGCCGACGAGGACGAGTGGTGGCCCTGCGAGCTGGACTGCCACCCCGAGACACTGGACGCACATCCGGGCCTGCGCTGGCACTGCCGGGGCAGCTACGTGCTGGTTCCGTCCTCGCAGCACCCCTCGGGACATCCGGTGCGCTGGATCCGGGGCCCCGAACTGCCGCTGCCGGACCCGCTGCGGGTGCTGGACGTGCTCACCGACGCGTGCGACACGGTGGGGGCCACGGCCGGCGACGTGCGCTGGATGTAGCCGGGCCCGCAGGCCCGGCGCCCGCGGGGGTCACTCGCCGTCGGCGCCGACCAGGCCGTACATCCAGCCGACGAGTTGCACCTTGCCGCCGGCCTTCGGTACCACCGCGACGTACTCGGAGAGCCGGTGCTCGGTGACCGACCTGGTCGGCTTGCCGGCCAGGAAGGTCAGCGTCGAGGGGTCCACGTCGCCCAGGCGGCGCGGCGGCTGCACGGTGAGCTTGATGCTGTGCTGGAGCGCGAAGAGCACGAGCGCGCCGCCGTCCTTGGTCCGCACCGCGAGCGGCGGGAACTGGTTCGCCGCGCCGTCCACCGTCTGCCGCACGAAGCCCTCGCCGATCGGCTCGTCGCGTTGCCTGCGCAACTGCGCGGTGTAGGGGTCGGGCCCGAACAGTTCCGCGCGCGTCTTCCCGTCCTTGAGGAACTCGGTGAGCACGGGCGCCAGTTCGCCGGGGGCGGCGGCCAGCCCGGAGGTGGTCGGGGCAACCGGTTCGAGGTAGCCGTCCGCGTCCTTCTTCAACTCGGGCAGCGGGCTCTGCAGGGTGGGACCCCACGCGGCCTGCCACACCGCGTCCGGGTTCGCCTTGACGAACACCAGCAACTGCGGCTTGGCGTTGTTGAAGTTCGGCGTGCTGTGCACGGCGAACCACTTGGGCCAGCCGATCATCTTGGGGATCAGGAATTCGGGCCGCTCGTGCGTGATCGGGGCCTTGCCCAGGTTCCCGCGCGGGTCGGTGAAGCTCAGGATCTTCAGACCGGCCTGGTCCAGCGCGCCGAGCGAGCCGGCCTCGACCCGGGCGTTGAGGGGCAGATCGCGGTTGGCATACGCCTGGTTGTTCTGCACCTCGTAGTCGTGCAGCACCTTGCCGGCCTCGCGCCGGTCCAGGGCCTCGACGGGCGTCGAAGAGCCGTGGACGGCGACACAGCCGGTCGCGGCGAGCGCCGTCACGAGCAGGGCGGCGGTCGCGGCCACCGCGCGGGATATGCGCATCGGTACTCGGCAACTCTTCCGGGGGAGCGGGCGGGAGGAGATCTCGCGAAACCTTACTGCCCGCGCCCCGCACGGCACCGCGCCCGCCCGGTACCAACCACTCGCCCGGTACGAACTACACGACGGTCAGGACCTCGGCCCCGGTGTCGGTGACGACCAGGGTGTGCTCGAACTGCGCGGTGCGCTTGCGGTCCTTGGTGACCACGGTCCAGCCGTCGTCCCACATGTCGTAGTCGTAGGTGCCCAGGGTGAGCATCGGCTCGATGGTGAACGTCATCCCGGGCTCCATTACCGTGGTCGCCCGCTCGTCGTCGTAGTGCGGGATGATCAGGCCGGAGTGGAACGAGCTGTTGATGCCGTGACCGGTGAAGTCGCGGACCACGCCGTAGCCGAAGCGCTTCGCGTAGGACTCGATGACCCGGCCGATCACGTTGATCTGCCGACCCGGCTTGACCGCCTTGATGCCCCGGTTCAGCGCCTCGCGGGTGCGCTCGACGAGCAGCCTGGACTCCTCGTCGACGTCGCCCACCAGGTAGGTCGCGTCGGTATCGCCGTGCACGCCGCCGATGAACACGGTCACGTCGATGTTGACGATGTCGCCATCGTTGAGGCGCGTGGTGTCCGGGATGCCGTGGCAGATCACCTCGTTGATCGAGGTGCAGATGGTCTTGGGGAAGCCCCGGTAGCCCAGGCAGGAGGGGTAGGCGTGGTGGTCGAGCACGTACTCGTGAGCCACCTTGTCCAACTCGTCGGTGGTCACCCCGGGCGCGATGCGCGCGGCGGCGGCCTCCATCGCGCCCGCCGCGATCCGACCGGCGACGCGCATGCGCTCGATCGTCTCGGCGTCCTGCACCTCGGGCCCGGAGTACGGGGTCGGCGCCGGCTTCCCGACATACTCCGGCCGCGGGATGTCGGCGGGAACGGAGCGGATGGGGGTCGCCTTACCGGGTACGAGAATCGCCATAACCAGCGAGTGTAGCCGGCGCCGCGACCGAGGCGGCGATCGATGCGACGGATACGGTGCGGGCCGGCGAGCAGGGATCGAGTGGGCGGAGGACGGGCCGTGAAGTTCAGGCTGTGGCGCAAGCCCGAGGGGCGTGCCGGCGAGTGGTACTACTGCATCAGGCACGGCACGGTCGAAGAGGGTCCGGACTGCCCGGCGCGCGACCGGCTCGGGCCGTACGCGACCCGCCGAGAGGCGGCGAACGCGTTGGAGACCGCGAAGACCCGCAACCAGGTCTGGGAGAACGACCCCAACTGGAACGACCGCGGGCGCCGCTGAGCGGACGACAGGACCGGTGCCCGGGTGGCCACGCCGCCTGGACGGTCACCACGCTCGGTGGTCGCGGCGCCCGGGGGTGGCACTCGGCGGTCGGGTCACTCGGCGGGTTCGGGGCCCGGTCGCGCCCACGGTGAGCGCATCGGGCAGGGTCGTACGGGCAGCCGCGCGCCCACCTCCTCCGCCCGGGACCGACCGGGGCCCCGGGGCTGCTCGATCGCTTTCCCGTTCTTTGTGCGCCACGACCCCATATGGAGTAGGGATTGCACGCGGGAATCCGGAAGCCGGCGATCAAGGGAGGGGTGGGCGGGGATCAGGCGCGAGAGCCGGCCGCCATTCGCTTTCGCGAGCCGGCCGTCTTGGATACGGCCTTTCGGGAGCGCGAGGCGGACGGCTTCGATACCGCCATTCGGGTGCGCGAGGCGGACGGCCTGGATACCGCCTTTCGGGTGGCCGAGGGCCTGGCCGCGACCTTTCGTGATTGCGCCTTTCGAGGCGGCGCCTTTGCGGTGACCGACTTCGTCGGCGCGCTCTTGCGCACCGCGGTGCTCTTGCGCACCGCAGTACTCCTGCGCGCGGTGCCGCCACGACGCGCGACGGTCCGGCCGGCCGGGGTACGCCGGTGCGTGGCCGCGGACTTCGGGGTCTGGGCCCGCCGCGCGGCGAGTGCGTCGAGGGTGCGGTCGTCGACCATCTCGGTGTCGCCGTTGCGCTGGACGTAGCGCAGCGCGGTGAGCGCCTCGCGCTTGGTTTCATAAGGCGACGACTTGATGATCGTCGCACCGTTGGCGGCTGCCAGGACGAAGCCGTACTTGCCGGAGCGTCCCTTGGTGACAATAAATTTGGCCGGCACTGCGTCTCCTTGGAGAGCGAAGAGAAAGTTTTCTCCTCCACGGAAACACGGTTTGTCCCGGTTGTCATATATAAGTGCTATTTCGGAGTGAATCGGCCCGCGCAGCCGAAAACCACTGTGACGTCGACTGCATCCGGGCTCCGACCCCGTGTCCTCTGCGGCTTCGGCCGGCAGGATCACGCCATGACAACCCCCTCGTCCCCCAAGCGCGACCCGCGTGACCTGCCGAACATCGACCACCTGGTCGTGGGCGTCCTCGGCGGCACCGGCGAGCAGGGCCGCGGTCTCGCGTACCGCCTGGCCGTAGCCGGCCAGAAAGTGATCATCGGCTCGCGCAGCGCCGAACGGGCCGGCTCCGCCGCGGCGGAGCTCGGTGCCGGTGTTCGCGGCGCGGACAACGCCACCTGCGCGGCGGAGAGCGACATCGTGATCATCGCCGTGCCCTGGGAGGGGCACCGCGACCTGCTCGTCGCCCTCAAGAACGAGTTGGCGGGCAAGATCGTCGTCGACTGCGTGAACCCGATGGGCTTCGACAAGCAGGGCGCGTTCGTGCTCGATGTCGAGGAGGGCAGCGCCGCACAGCAGGCCGCCGCCGTGCTCACCGACTCGTCCGTCACCGCCGCCTTCCACCACGTCTCCGCGGTGCTGCTGCTCGACCCGAACGTCGAGTCCCTGGACACCGACATCATGGTGCTCGGCGACAAGCGCGACGCCACCGACGCGGTACAGGCGCTCGCGGCGCGCATCCCCGGGATGCGTGGGGTGTACGCCGGTCGGCTGCGCAACGCGCGTCAGGTCGAGGGGCTCACCGCCAACCTCATCTCGACCAACCGCCGGTACAAGGCTCACGCCGGACTGCGCGTCACCGACGTGTGAGCCCGCTCGGGTGCGGCCCACGACGCACACAGAAGACGGCACGAGGCCCGGCACATCATCGAATGTGCCGGGCCTCGTGCCGTCTCGCCGTGCGCGGGGATCGCCCCCGGCGTCAGGCCGACGATGCGGTCCAGGCGACCAGCTTGCCGGCGTTGTTGTCGATCGCGTCCTGCAGGCCGGCCAGTACGTGGGTGACCATGCCGGCGGTGGCCGGGTCGGTGAGCACGTGCTGCACGTCGGCCTCCACGCCGAGTCGGGTGTGCACCTCGGGGACCGAGATCTCCGGGCCGGAGACGACGAAGTTGTTCAGGTCCCGGAGCAGCGTCTTGAGCTGGATCAGCGCGCGAATGCCGCCCTGGACGCCCGGCGAGGCGGAGATCGCGACGATCGACTTGCCGGCCAGCACGCCCCGGGCGTACGGGCGCGAGGCCCAGTCCAGCGCGTTCTTGAGCACGCCCGGCAGGCTGCGGTTGTACTCGGGGGTGGCGATGATCAGGCCGTCCGCCTCGGCGATCGCCTCGCGCAGGCGCACCACGGACGCCGGCGGATCGGCCTCCAGGTCCTGGTTGAAGAGCGGCAGCTCGTCCAGACCCTTGTACACCTCGATCTGCATGCCCTCGGGCGCGAACGGCTGGAGGGCGTTCACGAGCGCGGTGTTGAACGACTGAGCGCGCAGCGAGCCCGAGATGGCGAGGATGCGGGACATGGGGTCCTCCGGGGATGGCGAGGCAAGGCGAAGCAGATTGTTGAACGTTTAACAACGTATCGCGGACTTGTTGTGTATTCAACTTCTGAGCCGAGTTCCGGGCGGCCATGGGCACCGGTCACCGTCGGTGGCGGGCGGTGACCGGTGCCGAAGACGCGGTCGTCGGGGGTGACAATGGAGCCGCGCCGCGCCCGGATCACCTGCGGCCGTCCTCGTTCGCGCCCGTCTGGAGCCTCCCGCCATGCCCCGCATCGTCGTCCTCGCCGTGATCGTGTGCGTCCTGGCGCTCGCCGCCGCCGTGGTGGCCTTCGTCGGCGGAAGCTGGCTCGGCGTCCCGTTCGTGCTGCTCGCCGCGCTGGACGGGAACATCGCCTTCTATTACCTGCGCCGGCACCGCATCCGCCGCTCGCGTGAGCTCGCCGCCCGCACCTGAGCCCGCTTTCGCCGCCCGCAGGCGTCCCTCGTATGGGTGGATGCCGCCGGCCGATGGCGTGTCGTCATCGAATTCGAACAAAAGTTCGGGCTACGCTTCGACCCGACGTTGTCCACAGGCGTGCGCCGGTCGTGCCTCCGTGTCGGTGCGACGGGTTAGCGTTCAAGGTGTGAAGCGAACACCACAGACCGGCAAGGCGGCATCCATGGCTGGACAGGATCGCGAGAAGGCGTTGGAAAACGCCCTCGCCCAAATTGAACGACAGTTCGGGAAGGGTTCGGTGATGCGTCTCGGCGACGAGGCGCGTGCACCGATCGAGGTCATTCCCACCGGCTCGATCGCGCTCGACGTGGCACTGGGCATCGGTGGCCTCCCGCGTGGCCGCGTCATCGAGGTCTACGGCCCGGAAGGCTCCGGCAAGACGAGCCTCGCGCTGCACGCCATCGCGAGCGTGCAGCGGGCCGGCGGCATCGCGGCGATCGTCGACGCCGAGCACGCGCTCGACCCCGACTACGCGAAGAAGCTCGGCGTCGACACCGACGCCCTGCTGGTGTCGCAGCCGGACACCGGCGAGCAGGCGCTGGAGATCGTCGACATGCTGACGCGCTCCGGCGCGGTCGACATCATCGTCATCGACTCGGTGGCGGCGCTCGTGCCGCGCGCGGAGATCGAGGGCGAGATGGGCGACTCGCACGTCGGCCTCCAGGCTCGACTGATGAGCCAGGCGCTTCGCAAGATCACCGGTGCGCTCAACCAGACGAACACCACCGCGCTGTTCATCAACCAGCTGCGCGAGAAGATCGGTGTGATGTTCGGCTCGCCGGAGACCACGACCGGCGGGCGCGCGTTGAAGTTCTACGCGTCCGTGCGGCTGGACATCCGGCGGATCGAGACGCTCAAGGACGGCACCGAGGCGGTCGGCAACCGCACCCGGGTCAAGGTGGTCAAGAACAAGCTGGCCTCGCCGTTCAAGCAGGCCGAGTTCGACATCCTCTACGGCATCGGGATCAGCCGTGAGGGTGGCCTGATCGACATGGGCGTCGAGCACGGCTTCGTGCGCAAGTCCGGCGCCTGGTACACGTACGAGGGCGACCAGCTCGGTCAGGGCAAGGAGAACGCGCGGAAGTTCCTCAGGGACAACCCCGACCTCTCCGACGAGATCGAGAAGAAGATCAAGGAGAAGCTGGGAGTCGGCCCGCGGGTCGACGTGCCGGCGGAAGCGGAACCCGAGGAGGGCTGAGCCCGTGGGTCGCCCTGCCGGCGAGTGGTCGAACACGTGGGGAGACGGATCCGAGGCCGGACCCGTCTCCCCGCCGGTCGACGCCGCCGAACTGCGGGCCGCGCTGGCGGCCGTCACGGCACGTGCCGCGACGGA
Source organism: Embleya sp. NPDC005575 (assembly GCF_040605455.1). Taxonomy (NCBI): domain Bacteria; kingdom Bacillati; phylum Actinomycetota; class Actinomycetes; order Kitasatosporales; family Streptomycetaceae; genus Embleya; species Embleya sp. NPDC005575. Next base: position 21,060 of record NZ_JBEXCV010000109.1, read on the forward strand.
TGATCGAGCCGGCCGTGGCGGTGTCGAGCGCCGCACCGCACGCCGAGCCGGCTCGACGCGACGCGACTCGGGGGAGCGCGAAGCGGGGGACCGGGAGGCGGGGGACGACGGCTCGGGGGCCGACGTCCGCGGAGAGGGTGAGCGGGCCGCCGGTCGGTGGTCCGAAGGTGGTCGAGCCAAGCGGGACAGGCGTGAGCGGGCCGGGACTCGGGGCCGGGTCCGACGGAATGCGGACGACGAGGGCATCGAGCCCGCCGAGGGCGCCGACGCGGCGCCGGAACCGCTCGCCGATCCGGAGGCCACCGCGCGGGCGATCTGTCTGCGCCTGTTGACCGGGCGCGCCCGCACCCGGGCCCAACTGGCGGACGCGCTGCGCCGTCGGGAGGTGCCCGACGAGGTGGCGGAATACGTACTGGGCCGATTCACCGATGTGGGACTGATCGACGACACCGCCTTCGCGGGTGCGTGGGTCGACACCAGACACACCGGCAAGGGGCTGGCCCGTCGCGCCCTGGCCCGGGAGCTGCGTCAACGCGGTGTGGACGCCGTCGTGGTGGACGAGGCGGTCGCCCGACTCGATCCCGAACAGGAGCTGGAGACGGCTCGGGCCCTGGTGGCCCGCCGGTTGCCGGCCACGCGTGGCCTGGACCGGGACAAGCGCATCCGCAGGTTGGCGGGCATGCTCGCGCGCAAGGGATACGGCGAGGGCCTGGCCCTTCGCGTGGTCCGGGACGCGCTGGAGCACGAGGCCGAGGCCGACGAGGCGGGCGATCCGGACGAGACCCCGTGGCGGGCCTGGGACGGACCCGTCTGAGCCGCGCCCCCGCGACCGGGGTCGGTGACCTAGCCTGGGACCGTTGTCCGAGCCGTCGGACCGCCACAAGCGCGTCCCTCGGCGCGTATACGTCCCTGCCGTCCGCTTGAAGGGCCATCCGCCTTGGCGATCAGTGTGTTCGACATGTTCTCGATCGGCATCGGCCCGTCGAGCTCCCACACGGTGGGTCCCATGCGCGCCGCGCGGATGTTCGCGCAGCGACTCAAGACCGAGGGTGTCCTGGACCGGGTCGCCTGCGTCCGGGTCGAGCTGTACGGCTCCCTGGGCGCGACCGGTCACGGTCACGGCACCCCGCGCGCGGTGCTGCTCGGCCTGGAGGGCTATTCGCCGCGCACCGTCGACCCGGAGGAGGTCGAGCCGGAGCTGGCGCGCATTCGCGAGTCGGGGATGTTGCGACTGCTCGGCGTGCAGGACATCGCCTTCGACGGCGACCGGGGCTTGGTGCTGCACCGACGCAAGACGCTGCCGTACCACGCCAACGGCATGACCGCGTGGGCGCGCGACGCGGACGGCACCGAGCTGCTCACCAAGACGTACTACTCGGTCGGCGGCGGCTTCGTGGTGGACGAGGACGCGGTGGGGGCGGATCGGGTCAAGCCCGACGACACCGTGCTGCGACACCCGTTCCGCACCGGCGACGAGTTGTTGCGGTTGACCCGGGAGACCGGGCTCTCGGTGTCCGCGCTGATGCTGGAGAACGAGAAGGCGTGGCGCACCGAGCCGGAGATCCGCGCCGAGTTGCTGGAGATCTGGCACGTGATGCGCGCGTGTGTGGAGCGCGGCCTGGCCACCGAGGGCATCCTGCCCGGTGGGCTCAAGGTGCGCCGCCGCGCCTCGCGGACCGCCCGCACGCTGCGCGCCGAGGGTGACCGGCCCACGCACGCGATGGAGTGGGTCACCCTGTGGGCGATGGCGGTCAACGAGGAGAACGCCGCCGGCGGTCGGGTGGTCACCGCGCCCACCAACGGCGCCGCCGGGATCATCCCGGCCGTCCTGCATCACTACGTGGCCACCGTTCCGGGCGCGGACGAGGACGGCATCGTGCGCTTCCTGCTCGCCGCGGGCGCGATCGGCATGCTGTTCAAGGAGAACGCGTCCATCTCGGGCGCCGAGGTCGGTTGCCAGGGCGAGGTGGGCTCGGCCTGCGCGATGGCCGCCGGCGGCCTGGCGGAGGTCCTGGGCGGCACCCCCGAGCAGGTGGAGAACGCCGCCGAGATCGGGATGGAGCACAACCTCGGGCTCACCTGCGACCCGGTCGGCGGCCTCGTGCAGATCCCGTGCATCGAGCGCAACGGCATGGCCGGCGTCAAGGCGGTCACCGCCGCCCGGATGGCCCTGCGTGGCGACGGCCGGCACCACGTCTCGCTGGACAAGGTCATCAAGACCATGAAGGAGACCGGCGCGGACATGAAGACCAAGTACAAGGAGACCGCCCGGGGCGGCCTCGCGGTGAACATCATCGAGTGCTGAGCCGATTGTCGGGACGAGAGCCGACACGGGGGAGCCGAAGCGAGTGCCGCATCGCGAGCCGGCTCGGGCACCGACCCGGGCACCGAGGTGCCGCCGGTCGGGCGGTGCGGCGGATGGTCCGGCCGCCGTGACACCGGTGACGTACGTGCCGGTATCGCGTTGACGATCCCGGCGGGACAGGTGAGGTGTGCTCCCGGAATCGACGGGTAGACATGCGCCCGTGAACGACGAGAGCGGTCCCCTCCTGGTACAGGTGTCGACGGCCGGAGCCGGTCATACGTTGGTGACCGTGCACGGTGAGATCGACATGGACAGCGGTCCGATCCTGGACGACGCGCTGAGCCGGCAGGTGTCGGCCGGCCTGAACCGGCTGCTGCTCGACCTGTCCTCGGTCGCCTTCATCGACTCCTTCGGCCTGCGGATCCTGGTCCGGGCCGAGCGGCGGGCCCGCGAGGCCGGCGGCTCCCTGCAACTGATCGCGCCGACCCGGGCGGTCGCGCGGGTGCTGCGGCTGACCGGCTTCACCCTGATGGTGGCCGTGCACGACACCGTGCAGGAGGCACTCGACGCGCAGGACAGTTCGGCCGGGCACGAATAGGTGCACCGCAGTTGATCAAAAACACCGAGAATCATGATCAAAGTCCGGCGCGGGGGTGGCCTGATTCGATCATGCGCGCCACACTTGGAGTGTCCGCGCGCCGGATGTTTCTGCTGTCGCCCGAAGGCCGTGGATCTGTGGCCGTCCCGCCGAGCGCAAGCCCGACGGGACGGCCGCCGCATGTCCGGCGGCGACGCGGGGCGGAGTGAGGCGGCCCCGCGCCCCGCTCAGACCAGCGTGCGCTTGAGGAACTGCGCCATGGTCGAGCGATACTCGCGGGCTTGCGGAAGCAGCGCGGTGAGTTCGCCCGCGCCGTGCACGAAGCCGTCCCAGCGCTTGGCCTCGACCGGGACGCCGGCCGCCTCCAACTGCTTCGCGTACGCCTCGCCCTCGTCGCGCAGCGGGTCGTGCTCACCGGTGAGCACCAGCGCGGCCGGCAGCCCGGCGAGGTCCTCGGCGTGCAGCGGCGACGCGAGCGGATCGGTGCGCTCGCTGCGCGGGCTGGTCAGGTACAGCTGGACGGCCCCCTCCAGCGCCTCGCGGGTGAGCAGGTAGCCCTCGCCGTTCTCCGACACGGACGGCTGGGAGAGGGTCAGGTCCAGGATCGGACTGTCGAGGACCTGGGCGACCGGAGTCGGCTGGCGGCGGTCGCGCAGCATGATCGAGCAGGCCGCGGCCAGGTTGCCGCCCGCGCCCGCGCCGCCGATGGCCACCTTGTCCGCGTTGACGCCGAGTTGGAAGGCGCGCTCCTGCACCCAGATCCACGCGGCGTACGCGTCCTCCAGGGGCCACGGGAACTTGAATTCGGGCGCCAGGCGATACTCGACCGAGATCACCACGGCGCCGCTCTCGGCGGCGATGTGCGCGCAGTGACCGTCGAAGCGGTCCACCGCGCCGAGCCACCACGCGCCGTCGTGCAGATACACGTAGCCTGGGCGACCGCCCTTGGGGGCGGGTCCGGCCGGCGTGTACACGCGCGCGGTGATCCGGCCCGGCTCCGGCTCCTTCACCGTGATGTTCACATCCCGCGTCGTCACACCTTCCGGTGCGGGCTCGGCGAACGCGAGGATGGACGACTCGAGAGCTTTGTTGGACGCGGCACGGCGCTCCGCCAAGGGCAGGTCGGCCAAAAGGGGCGGCGCGGCGGCGACAGCGTCGAGGATCGGCTGGATCTGCGGTGCGACGGGCATGCGACTCCTCCGAACGGATTACGAAGCAGCACAGTAGAACTTCGCGCCCGGAGTTGACAGAGCGTCAGACTCCGGGCGCGTGACATAGGCCACACAGAAAGCGCGCGAAGGGCGTCAACCGTGTCAGTTGTCCCTGGCGTTGAATAAACGGAACCCACTGAGGAGTACGTGTTGACCGTCATCGACGAGCCCCGGATACCGGGCGCGCCGGCGTCCGCCCCCGGCCGAGGTGCCCTCGACGACGACTCGTCGGGGGCCCTGTCGTTCGCGGAGCGCGGCTTCCGGCTGCTGTGGCCGCCGTTGGCGGTGTACGCGGGCACGGCCATGCTCCAACTGCTGGTGCTCTCGTGGATGATCCCGCCGGGTGGCCCGAGCCTGCGGGATCGGCTGCTGCAGTGGGACGCGCACTGGTACGTGGACGTTGCCGCGCACGGCTATCCGGACAGCTTCACGTACACCCCCGAGGGTGACCTCACCGGCAATACGCTCGCGTTCTTCCCGTTGTATCCGGGCCTGGTCCGGATCGTGCACTACCTCACCGGCACCGACTACGAGACGGCCGGCCTGATCGCCGGACACCTGGCCACCGCCGCCGCGTTGTGTGTGCTGTACGTGTTCATGAAGCGGCTGTACGACCGGCGCGCGGCGCTCGTGATGACCGTGCTCGTGGGCGGCGCGCAGCCGATGGGCGTGGTCTTCTCGATGGCCTACAGCGAGACGCTGTTCCTGGCGCTCGCGGTGGGCACGCTGCTCGCGGCGCACCGACGGGCCTGGCTGACCGCGGGCCTGCTCGCGTGCCTGACCAGCATCACCCGACCGGCCGGCATCGCGGCGATCGCCGCGCTGGGGGTGGCCGCGCTGTTGGAGATGTGGCAGCACCGGCGGCTCGTGTACCGCCCGATCGCGGCGTGTGTGATCGCGTGCCTGGGCATGCCGCTGTACCTGCTGTGGGTGGGCACCCGCCTCGGCGAGATCGACGCCTGGTTCACCATCCAGGACGCGGGCTGGGGCACCAAGTGGGACAACGGCGAGGCGGTTCGGCGCTTCCTGACCGACACGCTGCGCAACGGCGACCAGTGGATAGCGGTCAGCACGGCGGTGTTGATCATCGCGGCCGTGATCGGCTCGCTGGTCGCGCTGAACCGACGGATCTGGCCGCCGCTGGCGGTGTACGGCCTGTCGATCCTGGTGATGACGCTGTGCCAGAGCAACTATTACCACTCGAAGCTGCGGCTGATGATCCCCACGCTGCTGTTCTTCGTCCCCCTGGCAACGGTTCTCGCGCGGGCGAAGACCAAGACGGCGGTGCTGGTGCTCGGCGGGATGTGTCTGTTCGGTATGTGGTACGGCGCGTACATGCTCACCACCTGGCACTACGGAATCTGACGTCCGCTGTCCTCGAACGCCGGACGGGTTGATGTGCAGCCTGTCCGGCGTTGGAGGACAAAGCAGTTCCGGCGCCCACGTCAGTGTCCGGCTCCGCGGGCGCGGTCGATGGCCTCCTCGAGGATGTCCAGGTGCTCGGGGGGCAGGTGCGCCGCTATGTAGCCGTCCGGGCGGATCAGCAGGATCGTGTGCGCGCCGGCGCCCGGGTACTCGGGGGTGACCACCAACTCGGCCGGCGCGGCGAGTTTGTCCAGGCGCGTGCGCAGCCGTGGCATCAGGCCCGCCTCGCGCCAGCGGTCGCCGTGCCACACCTCTATGCCGGGAGCGATCAACAGCACGACCAGCCCTCGGTCCAGGCACTCGGTCAGCCACCCGTCGGCGCCGTCCGCGCGGACCACCGGGACGTCCCGGATCCACTCGCCGACCCCGGGGCCGGGGGTGAGCAGCGGCGAGCCGGTGTAGTCGGGGCCCGACGTGCTCGCGGCCGGCCCGCGCGGGTCGAGCCGGCGCAACGTGGTGCCCTTGCCGCGCGCGCCCATCAGGGTCAGCCGGCGGCCCACCTTCTGCGCCGGGCTCGCCGGCGCCAGGAAGTGCAGCGCGTCCTCACCCAGCGCCAACCGGCGCCGGGCGGCCCCCCGGCGCTCGCCGTGGTAGGTCTCCAGGAGCCGGATCGGGGCGTAGCCGCGCAGGGTGAAGGCCAGTTTCCAGGCCAGGTTGCGGACGTCCTGGAGACCGAGCTCGACCGCGTCCGCGGCGGAGGGGTGGACCAGGTGCGCGGCGTCCCCGGCGAGCAGCACCCGGCCGACCCGGAAGCGGCGGGCGAGTCGCTGGTGCACCTCGTATTCGCCGCTCCACAGCAGGTCGTGCGCGGGATCCTCGGCCGAGTCCGAGTCGGGGGACAGCGCGTCCAGGGTGCGCAACACCGAACGCACCCGGGCGGAGACCCGCTTGGGGTCGGCCAGGTCGCCGGTCACCGGGATCACCCGGGTCTCCTCGGCGGCCTTGGCCACCCCGTGCGCCATCGGGAGCTGCCAGGTCAGTCGCCACACGTCGTCGGGCAGCGGCTGGGCGAGCACGGTGCCGCCCCTGTGGAACGGCGGGTCCACGAACAGCCACGGGGTGGCAGGCCCGCCGGTGTCGGGGGTCGGGGGTTCGTCGGCGAGCGAGGGATCCGGCGGCACCAGCGACGTCGCGGTGATCCGGCGCGGCAGCCGTACCTTGACGTCCGCGCACAACAGCCGGTCCACCCGCGGCCGGCCGGGGAAGCGCACGCCTACAGCGCGCCGGACCACCGAGCGGGCTCCGTCACAGCCGAGCAGCCACTGCGCACGCCACTTGACCGGGCCGCCGGGCCCGCGGGCGAGCAACGTGACCGAGGTCTCGTCCTGTTCGACCCCCTCGATCCGGTGACGCCACGCGGTGGTCACCAGCGGGCTGGCGTGTGCGGCGTCCAACAGGGCGCGTTCCAGGCGCTGTTGGGAGAGTCCATAGCGGACGGGGGCCTCGGGCTCGTCGACCGGCTGCGCTACGTCGCGGGTGCGCCGGCGGATCCGCTGCACACCCCACGGTTCGGCGGCACCGTCCAGGCGGGTGCCGGTCAGGTCGTAGACGAAGGCCAGCGTCGCGCCGTCCAGCGCACACGCGCGCGAGCCGGCCCGCGGCGTGCCGTTGCCCGAGTCCACCACGACCGAGCGCACCCCGCGCCCGGCCAGGGCCAGGGCGGCGGCCAAGCCGGCGGGGCCGGCGCCCGCGATGATCACCGAGTCCGCGCGCGGAGCATTGCCCGCCATCGTGGCCCCCCAAGTTTTTGCAAGACGTGTCGTACTCGTCGCCCATCATCCGGCACGGGGACCCCGCCAGGACAAAGCGACGCCCCGCGGGTGGTGTTCACCGCGGGGCGTCGGTCGTCGGTGGTGCGGATGGGGCGGCGGGCCGGGACGGTCAGACGCGGGCGCCGTCCAGGGACAGCGCCGCCGGCCGCGGCGGCTCGACGGCGATCGGCTTGCCCTTGCGTGAGGTGCGCAGCCTGCGCTCCAGCCACGTGGCGAACGCCGACAGGATCATGCACATCGCGACGTAGATCGTGCCGACGATGATCGTGACCGGGATGAACGGCATGTGGTAGTCCTGGTAGCCGCCGATCAGCTTGGCCGCGGCGAGCAACTCCGGGTAGGTGATCAGGAAGCCGAGCGAGGTGTCCTTGAGGGTCACCACGACCTGGCTGATGATCGTCGGGAGCATGGTGCGGATGCCCTGCGGGACCAGGATCATCGTCATCACCTGGGTCTTGCGCATGCCCAGCGCGTAGGCCGCCTCGCTCTGCCCCTTCGGCACGGCGAGGATGCCCGCGCGGATGTTCTCCGCCTGCACGGTGCCGTTGTAGATGGTCAGGCCGACCACCAGCGGCCACATCGGATCCCATTTCCACCAGCCCTGGCTGCCCGGGACGAGGTAGAGCATGAAGATCAGCACCAGCAGCGGCATGGCGCGGAAGAAGGTCACGAACGTGGTCGAGGCCCAGCGCACGATCTTGTGATCGGAGAGCCGGCCGGCGGCCAGGAAGGCGCCGAGCACGATCGAGAACACCGCGGCGAGCGCGAACGCCTTCAAGGTGGCCTTGAGGCCGTCGAAGATGAACTGCTGGACCCCCGTGTACTGGAACGGGTCCCACTTGGCCGACTCGAATTGGCCGGTGTCCTCGAACCGCATGATCACGAAGACCAGGAAGGCGGCCAGGGCCAGGCTGCCGACCACGCCGATGATCACGTTGCGCCGACGTGCCCTCGGGCCCGGGACGTCGAACAGCACACTCGCTTCGCGGTTCATCGGACCACCGCCAGCTTCTTCTCCAGCGCGGCGAGAAGCGCGCTCATGGTCAAGGTGATGATCAGGTAGCCGATCGCGATCCACACCAGGACCCACAACGATTTGTAGCCGTTCTCGATCATCGTCGAGCTGGTGCCCATGAGTTCGGTGGTGTTGAAGGCGCTGGCGATGGCCGAGTTGCGGACCATCGCGATCAGCAGGCTGCCGATCGGCGGGACCGCCGCCCGACCGGCCTGCGGCAGCACGATCTGGCTCAGTGTCTGGGTGAAGGACATGCCCAGGCTGCGGGCGGCCTCGGCCTGGCCGATCGGGACGGTGTTGATGCCCGAGCGGATCGCCTCGCAGATGAAGGCGGCGGTGTAGGTGCTCAGCGCGATGACCGCGAACTGGAAGAAGGAGAAGTTGAACCGCAGCTTCGGGAAACCGAGCGCGACGGCGAAGAAGATCAGCGTCAGGGGGGTGTTGCGGAAGAGATTGACGTACGCGGCGCCGAACCAGCGCAGGGGCGGCACCGGCGAGACCCGACACGCGGCTATCAGCGTGCCGAGCAGAAGCGACGCGATCCCACAGACGACGGTCAGCTTGAGCGTCCCGACGAAGCCGTGCTGCAAGAGATCCCAGTTGTCCTGAATCACTTCGAGCATCGTGATCGAGCCCTCCTCTCCGTGATCGTGGGTTCAGGGGTGGGTTGACGGACCGTTCCCCTGCTCACGTGCGGCGGGGACGGGAGGGGTCGCGCGACGGCCGGTCCCGGGGGAGCC
>NZ_JBEXCV010000110.1:0-29952 GCF_040605455.1 Embleya sp. NPDC005575
TGGTATCCGATGGGTACTTGTCGTCCTTGCGGGTAACTACTTCTCTTCTCCTACCGTGCGTGAAGCCCGGTGGTCGGATCCGCCGGGCTGCAGCCGATGCGGGCGCGCGGCTGGACGTGCTGGGTCGCACCGGGGACGCCCGGCTGGCCGGGGTACTCGCTGCCGCGCTGCACGCCGAGCACCGCGGGACGCTCGTACCCCGGCTCGTCCCGGCACTGGGCCTGCCGCTCGCGCGCCGCGTCGCGGACCTGGTCGGATTGCAGACGAAGCTGTGCCGCCCGTTCCCGGATCACGAACGCCCGTGCGGACTGGCCCGGTTGGCGGTCGGTGCCGACGTGGGTGTGCTGCACGCGGTGGCCGCCGCCGCACTGGTCGGACGCACCGGCCCCGAGGCCGCGGAGGAACGCGAACAGGTGGAGTGGTCGGCCCTGGTCGCCGCGGACGCGAACCTGCTCGGGGAGGCACCGCTCGCGCCGCTGCGCGCCCGAGCCCGGGAGGCGTTCGCCGGCCTGGACCCGGCGGCGGCCGACCACTGTTGGGCGCGGCTGCGCGAGGCACATGCCAAGGGCTGGTCGATGCCGCCGGAGGCCACCCGCGCCCGATGGAGCGGCGCCTTTCCCAGGCTGATCCACCTGATCGGGTGCTCGGGCAGCGGGAAGAGCACGTTCGCCCGCGAGCTCCCGGGCGTGGACGTCCGGATCAGCCTGGACGAACTGCGCGCGGCACGCGGCGACCGGGTCGACCGCTCGGCCGACGGCGAAGTGCTGCGCGAGGCGTTGGACCGACTCGACGCCGCACTGGCGGCCGGTGGCACGGTGGTGTGGGACGCCACCTCGCTCAACGGTCGGCAGCGCGCACCCGTGCACGCCGTCGCACAGCGCCGCGACGCGCTGATCACGCACGCCGTACTGCTGGTCGGGGAGGAGGAGTCGGCCCGGCGCAACGCCGTGCGCGAGCACCCGGTGCCGCCCGCCGTACGCGCCGCGCAGCAGCGGCGGTTCGCCCCGCCCTACCCTGGACAGGCGCACCGGACCTGGTACATCGGCGCGAGCGGCACGATCGAGGACGTCGCCGGTTCGCTGGACGCGGAGGACGCGTGATGCGCACGAGCGAGGAGATCTACCACCGGGTGCGCTGGGACCCCAGGTTCGATCCCGCGCGCTTCGTGCTCGCGGTCAGCCGCCGCAGCGCCGAGCCCAAGCGCGTCCCGCTGCCCGCGTTCGTCCCGGGCGGCGAGATCCCCTGGCACCGGGTGTTGCGGATCGAGGCGGACGACGAGGTGGTGTGGGATCGGGCCGCCCGGGTGGACCGGATCGACACGTGCGCCGCCGGCCGGATCCGGGATCCGCGCCGGCTGCGCGCACCGTTCTTCACCGCACGCGAACCGCACGCGTTCGACCAGGTGTCCGCCGATTGGCGACCCGTGAGCGCACCCGGTGAGGACCGAATCGACGTGCCGGACACCGCGCGGATCCGGGTGCTGACCTGGAACACGCTGTGGGATCGCTACGACGCCGACCGGATCGACACCGCCCGCCGCCGCCCGCTGTTGCTGGCCGCACTGGCGACCGCCGACGCCGATGTGATCGCGCTCCAGGAGGTCGAGGCCGATCTGGTCGCGCTGTTGGCGGCCGAGCCGTGGGTGCGCGCCGCGTACACGATGGACACCGATCCCCGCGGTCGGGACGTACCGGACAGCGGGCTGTTGCTGCTGAGCAGGCTGCCGGTGCGCGAGGCCGGGCGGCATGCGCTGGGCCCGTACAAGGCGGTGGCCGCGATCACCGTCACCGGCCCGGCCGAGCCGCTCGTGATCGCGGTCACCCACCTCACCAGCGACCACGCCCAGGACGGCCCGGGCCGACGCCGGGTCGAACTGGCCGCACTCGCCGACGGATTCGCCGGCATCCCGGGCGACCTGGTGGTGGTCGGCGACTTCAACGACGGCACCGCCGGACCGGCCGGCGCACTGGGCCTGGCGGACGCGTGGACGCAGGTGCACGGCGCCGACGATCACACGCCCACGTTCGATCCGGGCGTCAATGCGCTCGCGGCGATCGGCTCACGCACCGGTCGCGCCGCCCGGCTGGACCGGGTCCTGCTGCGCACCGGCGCCTGGCGCGCGGGCGCGGCGACCCTGCTCGGGGACACGCCCACGCCCGACGGCCTCTACGCTTCCGACCACTTCGGGGTCCAGGCGGACCTGGTCCCGGCCGGCGCCGCAGCCGTCGATGTCCTCGACATCGCGCCGACCGCCCGCACCGCGCTGGCCTGGCTGCCGCCGCGCCGGTTGTGGCCCGCGCTCCAACAGGTCCGCCACGCGCACGATCCGCAGGTGGACCGCTGGCCGCCGCACGTCAACGTGCTGTTCGGCTTCGTCCCGGAGGCCGACTTCGAACGGGCCGCGCCGTTGCTCGCGGCGGCCGCGGCCCGGGTGGCACCGTTCACCGCACGGCTGGACGGCGTACACACCTTCGGCCACCGCGAGGACGCCACCGTCTGGCTCGACCCGGCTGCGGCCGAGGAGTCACCGTGGGCGCTGCTGCGCGACGCCTTCGCGGCACACTTCCCACGCTGCCTCGGCCGCGCGCACGGCTACACCCCGCACCTGACCCTGGGCCGCAGCACCGACCCCCAGCGGGTCGCCGCCGAGTGCGCGAGTCGACTGGAGCCGATGTCGGCGCGGGTGGGCGAACTGGTCCTGCTCTCCCGCCGAGGCGACGAGCCGATGTGGATCCGGGCCACGATCACCTTGGGCACGGGAGAACTGCGTTGGCTGCCCGACGAGGCAGCCGAGGTGTCGAGCGCCGCGGAGCGCGGCCACACTCGCGCGACCGCGACCGGCGCCGGGGCGGTGGAGGCTCGCACGCACGAGGCGGCGGAGCTGGACGCGCGGCGTGATCCGGGCGTGGCGCCGACGGCCGAGACGCCGGCGGGTCCGGGCGTCGAGCCCACGCACGATGCGCCGGTGGACTCGGGTGTCGGACCGGACGGCGATGCCCGGGCGCGGCGGATCGCTCGGCGCATCTCGGGTGCGTTGGGCGACGCCGGCGTCGTATCGATGGTCGGCTCGCGGCGGATGGGGTGTGCCTCGCCGGACGCCGACCTCGATCTGGTGGCGGCCCTGCCCGGCCACACCGTCGACCTCGCCGACATCGCGGCGCGGATCACGGCGGCGCTGCCCGAGGCGAGCGCCGTCCGGCCGGTGACCGGGGCACGCGTACCGGGACTGCGGCTGCGCGTGGGCGCATCGGCCGTGGACCTGGCCCTGGTGGGCAGCGCAGGGATCGACCCGGCCGACGCGGTGGCCCGGCGCGCCGAGTTGGGCGAGCAGGCCGCGATCACGTTGAGCGCGGTCACCGACGCGGACGCGATCCGGGGCGCGGTGGGCGCGGACCACGAGCGGTTCGCCGGCCTGGCCCGACGGGTCAAGGCGTGGGCCCGGGCCCGCGGCCTGGACGCGGCGCCGTTCGGCGGACTCCCGGGTCTGGCCTGGTCGATACTCGCGGCCCGGACCACCCGCGAGGCCGCACACCTGGCGGATGACGAACTGTCGGCGCACTTCTTCGCCACGTGGGCCGCGTGGGACTGGCGCGAGCCGGTGGCCTTGGACGCGCACACCGTGTGCCCGACCGCGATGGCCGGTGCGCCGGTGTCGATCCTGACCCCGACCCACCCGGTGCGCTCGTGCACCGAACAGGTCGGCCCCGGCATGCGCGACCTGCTGGTCGACGAGCTGTACCGCGCCTGGGAGATGTCGACGCCGACCGGGCACACCGACCCGGGTGGACCCGCCGACCCGTGGCCGACCCTGATCGAGTCGCCCCCGCTGCACCGCCGGCACGCGGCCTGGCTGGTGCTGACCGTACTTCCGGCCCCCGCCGCGGAGTTCGCGGCCACCACCGGCCGGCTCCGCGGCCGCGTCCGAGCCCTGCTCACCACCCTGCACGACGCCGGCGTCGCCGACGCGCACGCGTGGCCCCGCCCGTTCGCGTCCGGATCGTGCACGCGGCACGCGATCGGCCTGGGCGCCGACCCACCCGATGCCGGCACGCTTGCCGAGATCACCGACCGGTGGCGCAGGGGCCTGCCCGGCATCGACGCGACCCTGCTCGAAGGCGGCGCCGTACCGACGCTGCGCTGACCCCGAACAACCGCTCGGACTCCGCGCCGATCCCGTGTGAGGCGATCGGCGCGCGTCGGCGACCGGCGCGCCCGCCCGGCCCACCGACCCTTCGCAAGACCGGTGTTCCGGGCTCCGCGCCCCGACCTGGTGCATCCGCCCCGCCGGGCGTGCGGTCGGCGATCAGTTCGGCGGTGCCGGCGAACTCCATCCGATCGCGTCGGACGTCCGGGGCCTCCCGAGCAGTTGCTCCAGGAGACGGAAGTCGGTGATCACTCCCAGCAGGCGCGGCCCGGCACCGCTGACCGGGCGTCCCTTCGGGTATTCGATCACCGCCACCAGGCGACTGCGATCGCGGGCCATCAGCGCGGCGATCTCCAGGATGCTGTCGTCCGGGTCGGCCACCGAGGGCACCGTCTTCTCCCGCCGCAGGCAATCGCGCACGGTGCGCACGGCCAGGGACCGGTGCAACCGGCCGACATACGGTTCGTCGATCGCCGCGTCCGACCCCGGGCCGTCGGTCGCTCGGCCCACCGGCGGCAGATCGACCAGACACGACGCGGGTAACACCGCGTACGGTTCGCCGTTGGCATCCAACACCAGTGCTTCCGGCTGACGTTGCGCGGCGACGAGCCGGGCCGCGTCCAGAGCGTTGCTGTCGAGGGTGACCGTCGGGTACTCGGCCACCAGATCACGTGCGCGCATCACGAACTCCTCCAGTGTCGACGGTTGATCCCATTCGGGCGCATCCCCGAGGCCGTGGATTCGACTTCTTCACCCGGTGGCACGTCCCCCGCCACGTGGCGCGGGGGTTCCCCGCCTAAAAGCGGGCCCTCCGCTCGCACCGCCCGCCGCGAAATCCGGGGCAGGAACAGCAGCGTGCAGAGCAGACCCGCCACGGCGAAGCCGGCCGAGACCACCAAGGCGGCGTCGAGGCCGTGTACGAACGAGTCGCGCACGTTGTCCAGGAGGGCCGGGGAATCGCTCTCCTTGGCCACCGCGATGCCGTCGAAGACTCCCGAACGCGTCGCGCTCTCGGACGCGTCCGACATCGCCGGCAGCGAGAGGTGCGATTGGTAGGAGGTCGACAGCACACTGCCGAGCACCGCGGCACCCAGGGGCGCGCCGACCTTGTTGACGGCCTGGAGCACGGCCGCGCCCACGCCGCTGTGCTCCTTGGGCACGTGGGACAGCACGACCGAGGTCGTGGTGGCCATGGACAGCCCCATCCCGAAACCGGACAGCGCCATCCACGTCCCGGAGAAGCCGTCGCCGGAGTCCGCATCGGTGGTGGCGCCCAGCAGCAGCCCCCCGATCATCACCACGAATCCGGTCCCGATGGCGAACTTGGGTCCCAGTAACCGCGCCATCTTGTCGGCGGGCACCGCGCCCACCACCAGTCCGCCGATCAGCGGCAACAAACGCAACCCGGAACCCATCGCGTCGGTGCCCCGAACGGCCTGGAAGTACTGCGGCATGATGAAGATGACACCGATGTTGGCCAGCGCCACGAAACCGATCAGCACCACACCCCACGTGTAGCCGCGCGACCGGAACAGCGCCGGATCGAGCATGGGCCGCCCGCCCGGACGCCGGCCGAGCCGACTCTCGTAGTGGTGGAAGCCGACCAGCAACGCCAGGCCACCGCACATCGACGCCCACGCGGCCGCGTCGCCCCAGCCGTGCTCACCCACCTTGATCAGCCCGAAGGTCAAACCGCTCAGGCCGAGGGTGGACAGGGCCGCCCCGACCACATCCGGCTGCGGAGGCTGATCGGCCCGCGAATCGGGGACGAGCGCCAACACGACCAGCGCGCCGATCAGGGCGATCGGTACGTTGATCAGGAAGACCCAGCCCCACCAGTAGTGAGTCAGCAGCCAGCCGCCGAGCAACGGCCCCAGCGGCAGCGCCAGGAAGTTCGCGGCGGACCAGATGCCGACCGCCTTGGGCCGCTCCTCCGCGGTGAACAGCACCGTCAGGGCGGACAGCGCCATCACGATGATCCCCGCGCCGGCCACGCCGAGGATGCACCGGGCCGTGACGAACTGCCATGGCGTGTCGGCGTAGGCGCACGCGGCCGACGCGGCGGCGAACAGCACCAGCGAGCCGATCAGGATCGTCTTGCGCCCGTAGCGGTCACCGAGCAGACCGAGCGGAAGCATCGACGCAGCGAGGAAGAGCAGGTAGGACGACGAGAACCACTGCAGGTCGGTCTCGGTCGCGTCCAGCGAATGCGAGAGCTGTGGCAGCGCCACGCTCAAAATCGTGCCGTCGAGGCCGACGGCCAGCATAGACAGGCTCAGTGCGGACAGCGCCCACCACTTATGACGCCCTGACTCCGACATGACAACCCCATCCCAATTAGATGTGAGCTTTCTTTTGAATGTTACCTCTCATTTCAGTCCGACTACCATGTTCGGCGGGAGTTCTCTTCGGGATCCGGGCAACCCTGGCAATGCGGATACGGATGCGCGGAAGCGCGGAAGCGGACGTCGGCATGGGCATCGGTGTGCACACGCGCAGGCCCGCCCCATCGCCCGACGGGGCGGCGGAGCGGGCCTGTTCGGTATCACCGGCGCAGCCGGGCGAGAGTGCCGTGGGTGCCGGAACCTCGGTCAGGGTCGGACGGACGCGGCGAGGCGGTGCCCAAGGGCCGGGTCGCCCACGTCCTGCGAGTCTTCGAAAGCGGCCGGCGGCCGGCTCACGAGCGATCTTCGCTTGCGCCCTCCGCCATCAACCGGTTGAAGCCGTCGTCGTCCAGGAAGGCCAGCACCCGGTCGAGTTCCGCCGCGATGTCCCGGCCGGGGTCTCGTGCCCAGCGCAACATCTCGTCCATGACGATGCCGAAGACGCTTCCGCTCAGCGCGCGCACCGCGGCGTCGTCGACAGCGCGGCCCGAACGTTCGGCCACGAGTTCGGTGATGGTCTGCGTCGCCCGAGCCACATTCGCCAGACCCGCGGCCCAGAGCTCGGGCACGGTGAACATCAGCATGTCCCGATCCCGGTGTACGGCGAGTTCGCTCGGCGAAAGACCCTGCAGGGTGTCCCGAATCGCGAAGCGCAGGGCCCGCACCAACGGCAGATCCTCGGGTTGGGCGCGCCACGCCCGGATGAAGAATGCCTCCTGCTCGTCCGAGACGACCAGGTCCTCCTTGGTGGCGAAGTATCGAAAGACCGTGCTGGTGGACACCTCGGCCGCCTCGGCGATCTGCTCCATCGTCGTGGCGTCATAGCCCTGATCGCGAAACAGCCGCAGCGCCTGCTGCTGGATCGCGGCCCGCGTCTTGGCCTTCTTGCGCTCACGCAGGCCGGCGGGCGGCTCGCTCTGCTCCGGCGTGGATCGAGAACTCGCCTTCGCAGGGCTCATACCGGGGTTCTCCGAGTCTCGCCGATCCGACTTCTTGCCCTGCGGCCTCGGCCCCGATCGCGTGAATCCCACCCACGGTCGCCCGATTTCGTGCGGTGCCCATCCGGAGCCGATGGACAGCAGACTACCAATGAAGCCGGTATCGCATGACGGCGCGTCTCCCGGCCCTCCCGGAGTCCGCACCCCCACTACCGCTCCCGCCGAGCGGCCCCGACAGTTCTCACACCCACCTCGAAGTCTTGGTGCGCGACGGCCCCGCCGCGCGGTGCGAACCGGTCCCGTCGATCGACGGAATCCGCCGATCGATGGACCTCGTGGATCGATGGACCTCGTGGATCGATGGGAAGGGCCCGGTGGCGCCGCACGGGGGGACGGCGCCACCGGGTGGGGAAGGATGGCTCAAAGGGGGATGTTGCCGTGCCGACCGCGGCCGGCCGGTGCGCCGGCCAATGCCTCGACGATGCGCTCCACGGTGTCCTTCGGTTCGATCACGTCGTCCACCACGCCGAAGTCCAAGGCCCGGCCGACCCCGCCGGAGATCCGCTCGTGTTCGGTGACCAGTCCGGCCAGGAGTTCCTCGCGCGCCGCACCCTCCACGCCCGCGAGCCGCTTGCGGTGCAGGACACCCACCGCCGCCTCCGCGCCCATCACCGCCACCTCGGCCTCCGGCCAGGCGAACACGGCCGTGGCACCCAGGGAACGGGAGTTCATCGCGATGTAGGCGCCTCCGTACGACTTGCGAGTGACCACGGTGACCCGCGGCACCTCGGCGTCGGCGAACGCGTGCAGCAGCTTGGCGCCGCGCCGGATCACCCCACCCCACTCCTGGCCCACTCCCGGCAGATAGCCGGGCACGTCCACGAGCACCACGAGCGGGACCCCGAAGGCGTCGCACATCCGGACGAACCGCGACGCCTTCTCTGCGGACAACGAGTCCAGGCAACCGCCCTTGCGCAGCGGGTTGTTGGCGATCACGCCGACGCTGCGCCCGGCCATCCGACCGAAGCCGACCACAATGTTGGGCGCCCAGTGCGGCTGCAGTTCCGCGAAATCCTCCGGTCCCGAGCCGTCCACGATCGCGTGCACCAACGGGCGTACGTCGTACGCGCGGCGCGCCGACTCCGGCAACAGCGCGCGCAGATCCCGGGTACGGCCGCGCGCGGCGTCCGGGTGGAACCGGCCGGGCCGGGCGAAGAATCCGGCCAGCCGACGTGCGTGGGCGTACGCCTCGTCCTCGGAACCGGCGCAAACGTGCGCCACGCCCGACCGTCTGGCGTGTGCCTCCGGGCCGCCCAGGCCCGCCATGTCGATCTCCTCGCCGGTGACGCTGCGCACCACGTCCGGCCCGGTCACGAACATCCGGCCGGCGGGCGCCATCACCACGATGTCGGTCAGCGCGGGGCCGTACGCCGCGGCGCCCGCGGCGGGCCCGAGCACCACCGAAATCTGCGGGACCCGACCCGAGGCACGGGTCATCGCCGCGAACATCCGACCCACGCCGTCCATCGACTCCACCCCGTCGGCGAGCTTGGCGCCGCCGGAATGCCACAGGCCCACCACCGGGCAGCGCTCGCGCACCGCCGTGTCCACCGCCCGCGAGATGCGCTCGGCACTCGCCCACCCGAGCGCGCCGCCCATCACCGTCGCGTCGGTGCAGTACGCGATCACCCGGGCGCCGTCGACGCGACCGGACACCGCGTACACCCCCGCGGGATCCTCCCCCGGCAGGGCCCGCACGCTGTCCTCGTCGAGCAACCGGCCCAAGCGTAGGCGCGGATCGCGCGCGTCCGCCGGGTCCGGGGCCTGCGCCTGCGCCGATGCGGCTTCGCGTTGCTCCGGGATCTGGGTGGTGGTGGCAGTGGTCGTCATGACTCCCCGTTTCCCGAGTCCTCGATCGACGCAACGACCCGTCGATCTCGACTCGTGACTGCAATGCACCCCTGGACATCCGCCAGGGGATCCCGCATCTCGCCCTCCTGCGGTCTCGTGTCGCACGGCCCGTCGACCCGGACAGACCATTCGACCGACCAACAACCCCCGTTGTCATCAGGTGAGTTCACCCCTGTCGGAGCACCGTGCAGCACCGCACCTCGGGCAGCGGTGCTCTCCCGACGGCACCGGCGCCGCCACGAGGCACCCATCCATTAAAGCGGCGCGACCTTACCTATTGCTTACGTCGACCTTTCGCCCCGGCGCGCGCTCCGCTTGCGCGCCTCCAACCGGCGGCCGGCCGGTACCTGGGCCGACTCCCCCACCCGCGGTGTTGTCAGGGTGCGGAACCAGGCGTAGAAGGGAGGGGCGTACGACGTCCTCGGGCACCGGGTGCGGTTCGCGAACACGACCGCGCCGTGCACCTCGTGGGCACAGCGACCATTTTGCACGTTCCCTCGAAGGGAGCCTCGCATGTCGGCGGAACCCGTTCACCGATGCCCCGTGCTCGACCCCACCGCCCGCGCCGCGCACGCCGAGGCGGCGGCCCTGCGCGCTCTGGGACCGGCCGTCCTGGTCGAACTCCCGGGCGGGGTACGGGCCTGGTCGATCACCCGGTACGACGTCATCCAGGCGCTGACCTCCGATCCCCGGGTCTCCCGCGACTTCCGCCGACACTGGCCCGGGTTGGCCGAACTGCCCGACGGCTGGCCACTGGCCTCGGTGGCACTGCAACAGAGCCTCGCGAACACCTACGGCGAGGAACACCGCCGGTCGCGCGCCCGGGTCGCGCCGTCTTTCGCGCCCCGGCGGGTCGAGTCGATGCGCCCGCGGATCCAGGCGACGGCGGATCGCCTGGTCGACGCGCTGGCGGCGGTACCACCAGGCGAAAGTGTCGACGTGCGCCAAGCCCTGTCGCTGCCGCTGACCATGACCGTCATCTGCGATCTGCTCGGCGTACCGGACGTCCTGCGCGCCGGACTGGGCGCCGCGATCGACGCCATCCTGGACACCGCGATCGATGCCGCCGAAGCGATCGCGCGGCAGGGCGACCTCCAGGCGCGACTGGTTGAGTTGCTGAAGTACAAGCAGGAAGACCCAGGCTCCGACCTGACCAGTGACCTGCTGATCCCGGCGGCGGCCACCGAGGAGGAGTCCTCGGAGCAGCAACTCATCGACTCGCTCTTCCTGATGCTCGGCGCCGGCTACGAGACCTCGGTCAATCTAATCACCAGCGTGCTGTCCGAGTTGCTCACCCACCCCGAGGAGTCGGCCCGGCTCCGGGCCGGCGTCGTCGACTGGACCGACGTGATCGAGGAGACACTGCGGCATCAAGGCCCGGTGATGTACCTCCCGTTGCGCTATGCGATCGAGGACATCGAGTTGGGCGAGGGTGTGCTGATCGGTCGCGGCGATCCGATCATCGTCGCCTTCGCCGCCGCCGGCCGGGACCCTGCGGTGCACCCGGATGCTCCCGACACGTTCGACCCCACGCGCGCCGACAAGGCACACCTCGCCTTCGGCTACGGTCCGCACTTCTGCCTCGGCGCGCATCTGGCCCGACTGGAGACCAGCATCGCGGTGACCACCCTGTTCGACCGCCTCCCGCACCTGGCTCTCGCACACCCCGAACAACCACCGCCGCCGATTCCCTCGTTGATGGTCAACGGCCCGACACACCTCGACATCATCCCGACGCCGGCGGCCCTCGCCTGATCCGGGACCGGACCCACGGGGCCGTTGACCGTGGCTCGGCGGCCCCGAAAGGCAGTACGGCCAACTACTTCACCGGGAACAGTCGACCCGCGCCGCCTCCACCCACGGGCGGATGTCCGCAGGCCGGCGGCGTGGCCCGGCTGCATCACGCCCATGTCACCAAGCCCGCTTCACCGCCGGAATCCCGTCGACCGACCCCGCATCGCCCCCGGCCGCATCGCGATCCGCCCCCTCGGCGACCGCGCCCGGAGCCACCGGCCGCGGGGCCGGCAGCGGCGGAGCCGGCGTTCGATGGTCGACCGCGATCAGCGGGTCGCCGGTGAGCGGATGGTCGAGGACGACGGCGCGGATGCCGAACACCTCGGCGAGCAATTCCGGGGTGAGCACCTCGCGCGGCGTACCGGACGCCCGCAAAGCACCGTCGTGCAGCACGTGCAGCCGATCGCACACCGAAGCCGCCGCGTTGAGGTCGTGCAGCGCGATCAGCGTGGTCCGGTCCTGGGCGCGCAACAGCGCCAGGAGTTCGACCTGATGCCGCACGTCGAGGTGGTTGGTCGGCTCGTCCAGGACCAGCACGTCCGGTTCCTGCGCCAACGCCCGTGCCAACAGCACCCGTTGTCGCTCGCCACCGGACAGCGTGGCGAACCGCCGACCCTGATGCGCCTCCACCCCGGCCTGCACCAGCGCGATCAGCACCGCCGCCCGGTCGGCGGCGCTGTCGCCCGCGAACGCCTTCTGATACGGCGTACGACCCATCGCGACCACCTCGCGCACGGTGAAGTCGAAGTCGTTCTCCCGTTCCTGCGGCAGTGCCGCCACGTGTCGGGCCGCCGCCGCGGGGGTCATCGCCCGCAGATCCCGGTCGCCGAGCAGGACTCGGCCGGCCTGCGGCTTGAGGTGCCGATACACCGTGCGCAACAGGGTGGACTTGCCGCTGCCGTTGGGGCCGACCAGGCCGGTGATCTCGCCGCCGGCCGCGATCAGGGCGACTTTGGTCAGGATGTCCCGGCCGGAGAGGGTGACGTGCAGATCCTCCACGGTGATGCGCGTCCCTTCCGCGTCGAACCGCCCGCCCGCGCCGTCGGCCGTGTCCTCTGCCGTGCCGTCGCCCTCAGCCGCGCCCTCTCGCGCGCCGCCACCCATCATCGCGTCTCCAGCCGTCGGTCGAGCAGGAGCAGCAGTACCGGTGCGCCGATCACGGCGGTGACCACGCCGATCGGCAACTCCTGGGTACTCACCGCCGTGCGGGCCAGGGTGTCCACCGCGACCAGCAACACCGCGCCGAACAGCGCGGACACCGGCAGCAGTCGGCGGTGATCGCCGCCGATCAGCAACCGGCACACGTGCGGAACCATCAGTCCGACGAAGCCGATCGCCCCCGACACCGCGACCAGTACACCGGTCAAAACGCTGGTCACCGCGAACAGTTCCCGCCGCAGCCGAGCCACGTCCACGCCCAGTCCGGCCGCCGTCTCGTCGCCCATCAACAGCGCGTTCAGCGCCCGGGCGCGGGCTTGCAGGCCGAGCAGCCCGATGACCACCGCAGCGGTGGGCAGCGCCAGTTGGTCCCATTGTGCTCCGCTGAGACTGCCCATCAACCAGAACAGCACGCCGCGCGTCTGCTGCTCGTCACCGGCCTGCAGGACCAGGAAGCTGGTGAATCCGGACAGGAATTGACCCACTCCGATCCCCGCCAGCACCAGACGCAGCGGGGAGAAGCCGCCGCCGCGCCGAGCCAGCGCCCACACCAGCGCGAAGGCCGCCAACGCACCGGCGAACGCCGAGGCGGACAGCCCGTATCCGAGCACTCCGCCGGTGCTCGCACCGAGCACGATCACCGCGACCGCGCCGAGCGAGGCACCGGAGGAGATGCCGAGCAGGTACGGATCGGCGAGCGGATTGCGTACCAGCGCCTGGACCGCGGCGCCCACCAGCCCCAGCCCGGCGCCGACCACGGCGGCCAAGAGCGCGCGCGGCAGCCGGAGTTGCCACACGATCAGGTCGCGCGTGCCGGGCTCAGGCGCTTCGCCGGTCAGCCGCCGCCCGACCACCGACCACACTTCGCCGATCGGGATGTCCACCGACCCCAACGACACAGCCGAGGTCAACGCGACGACCAGGAGCACGGCCAGTACGACGACCACCCACGCGGTGCGCGCCGGGCGGGTCCGGTCACCGTCTGCCGAGGCCGCCGTCGTCATCGCCGCCTCGGCTCGGCGTCGGGTCCTGCGCTCGAATACCGAAACCACCGGCCCCTACCCTGCGGCCGGCGCGGATGGGACCAGACCCGGGTGGATCGTGCTCGCGATCCGCCGGACCGTATCGGCGTTGCGGACCCCGGCGATCGTGGTGCTCTCGGAGCCGATCCGGACGAACTTCCGGTCCCGCACCGCCTTCAGCCCCTTGGTCGCGTCGAACGTGCGCAGGAATCGTTCGGCCTCGTCGAACGCCTTCGCGTTGTCCTGGGCGTTGCCCTTGTCGCGGACGCCCAACTGGATCCAGTCCGGGTTCCCGGCGACCACGTCCTCCCACGAGACGGGCTTGAAGTCACCGGTGCAGTCGGCGAACACGTTGCGCGCCCCGGCCTGGGTGATCACCGCATTGGCGACCTGCTTGCCGCATACCGCGATCGGCTGCTTGGTACCGGCGTCGAAGTCGAAGAAGAAGTACGTCGGCCGCCGGTCCTGCGGCACGCCCGCGAGCGCGGTGCGCACGGCACCGAGGGTCTGCTCCATGCCGGCGACGAGTCGTTCGGCCTTGGCGGACGTCCCGGTCACCGCGCCGAGTTCCCGGATGTCGGCCTCGACCTCGGCCAAGTCCTGCTGCGGGCCGAGGCGTTTGCTCGCACAGGCGGTGGACTTGAGGTAGATGTGCTTGATGCCGGCGGCGGCGAACTCCTTGGGCGAGGGCCCCGCACCCATCGCTCCCATGCCGCCCATGTCGGCGAAGGTGTCGAGGTAGAGATCAGCGCCCGAGCCGAGCAACTGCTCCTTGGGAATCACCATGTCGCCGAGCACCCGAACCTTGTCGGCCTGTGCGGTGAACTGCGCCGGCATGGTGCCCTTGCCGGGCGGGAAGCCGGTGCCGATCACCCGGTCCCCGGCTCCGAGCCAGAACAACATCTCAAGGCTGGAGGCATTGCTGGTGACCACCTTCTTCGGCGCCTCGGTGAAGGTCGTCTCGGCGCCGGCGCAGTCCTTCACCTTCACCGGGAAACCCGAAGCCCCGCCGCCACCCGGCCTCGTCGCGGCGGCGGTCGGTCCCGAAGCGACACCGTCCGTGTCCTTCGAATCGCCGCCACACGCCGTCGCGAACAAAACCACCACGGCGGCCACGCCACACACCTTGCTGCCCCGCACAGTTCCGCTCCCCAGAAGTACCGACAGTCGACCCGCAAACGCGAACCCGGACACTCAGTCGGCCAACACCCCGTGGAAGTTCCCACCAAAACCCAACTCCCCGCCCCACCCGGATACCCGATCCAAGCAAAGCCACCACAACCACCGAACCCCTGAACCCGGCAGGCCGTCCCGGCGAACGGCACCGTCGACCCCGCGGCCGCAAGAGCGGGCACGGCGGACGTAAGGCCGGTCAGCCCGCCGCGCGGTCGGCGAGTGGGCGGCGGCGCAGGGCGCTTCGGGCCAGTGCCGGGTGGGTCCACGCGCCGTCCGGGTGGTACACATTCGTACCCGGCGCGACGATCGTGTCGATGCGGTCGAGCGCCGCGTCGTCCAGGGTGAGCGTCGCGCCCTTCACCAACGCTTCGAGCTGTTCCATCGTGCGCGGCCCGATGATGACCGAGGTGACCGCCGGGTGCGCCGTCGGGAAGGCGACCGCGAGTTCGGGCAGCGTGCAGCCGATCTCCTCGGTCAATTCGACCAGTTGCTCGACGATGTCGAGCTTGGCCGCGTTCACGGGCAGTGCCGGGTCGAAGCGCCCGGGATTGAGCCCGGCCCGACCGGACGTCAGGTCGATCGGGCCGCCCTTGCGGTACTTGCCGGTGAGAAACCCGGACGCCAGCGGGCTCCAGGTCAGCACACCCATGCCGAGCCGCTCGCACACCGGTAGCAACGAGCCCTCGATGCCCCGAGCCAGGATCGAGTAGGGCGGCTGCTCGGTCCGGAACCGATGCAGCCCACGACGCTCGGCCACGTGATGGGCCTCGACCACATCCTCGGCCGGGAACGTCGAGCAGCCGAACGCGCGGATCTTGCCCTGCCGCACCAGGTCGGTCAGGACGGAAAGGGTCTCCTCGACGTCGGTCGACTCGTCCGGGCGATGGATCTGGTACAGGTCGATCCAGTCGGTCCGCAACCGCCGCAGGCTGTCCTCGACCGCCGTGGTGATCCAACGCCGCGAATTGCCGCCCCGGTTGATGCCTTCGCCCATCGGGAAGTGCACCTTGGTCGCCAGGACCACGTCGTCACGCCGTCCTTCCAGGGCCTTGCCGACGATCTCCTCGGACTCGCCGGCCGAGTACATGTCGGCTGTGTCGACGAAGTTGATCCCCTGGTCCAACGCGGCGTGCACGATCCGAGCGCAGTCGTCGTGGTCGGGATTGCCGACCGCCCCGAACATCATCGTGCCGAGGGCCTGCACGCTGACCTGGATGCCGGTGCGGCCGAGAGTGCGGTAGCGCATGGTCGTGCTCCTTGTGTGCTTGCGGGCGGGTGCCCACGGCCTGACGACCGTGCGGCCGGACGGGCGATCCGCGGTACCACCGCGCCGAGCATCGGCCGCGCGGATTCGGGTGGGTCTACCGCCATGGGTGCACCCGGGCTCCCGGACGCGGAAGCGTTCCCGACCGGAAATCTACGAGCTGGACTCGACTCCAGGTCAAGTCCCATCCTGAGACCCGTGACCGACACCCACGAGGACCTGACCATCGGCCAGGTCGCCACCCGCACCGGCCTGAGTATCGACACCCTGCGCTTCTACGAACGCGAGGGCATCCTGGCCAATCCGGTCCGCCGCAACACGGCGGGCCGACGCGTGTACGCCGAACACGACATCGCCTGGCTCAACATGTGCATGATCCTGCGCGGCTCAGGCATGCCCATCCCCGCCATCCGTCATTACACCGAACTGGCCCGTGCCGGCGAAGGCACCGAACGCGAACGCCTGGCCATCCTCCGCGAACACCAGTCCCGCATAGCCGCCCAGATCGACCAGCTCCACAAGTGCCTCGACCTGATCGGTTACAAGGTGGGCGTCTACGAGGACTACCTCGCCGAAACCGAAACCGAACCCGAGACCGAGACCGAGACCGAGACCGAGACCGAGACCGAGCACGACATGGGGGCCACGACCGAAGTCGGGGTCGGGACGGAAGCCGAACCGAGGTCGTGACCAAGACCGAACCCGACCTGCCCGACATCCCGACGCCGTGACCCCCGCTCCACCCCCGGCAAACCCACCACACCCCGCCAAGCCCGGCTGCTATTCTTCGATTGAGCAATCAGTCATCGAATCGAGAGGCCGCACGCAGTGCCCCGCACCGTGGATCCCGACCGCACCGCCCAGCGGCGCGAAGCGATCACGCTCGCCGCCGCCAGGCTCTTCGCGAAGCAGGGGTTCGAGCCGACGACCGTCGCGGACATCGCTCGCGCGGCCGGTCTCAGTGCGGCGAGCGTCTTCTACTACTTCGCGGACAAGCGGGCCGTGTTCCGCGCCGTGTTCGAACAAGACCTGCCGCTGTCCCACGAACGGATCGCCCGCTTCGCCGCCGCCGAACACCCCACCGAGGCGATCGTCGAACTCGTCACCGAACTCGCCGCCGACGCCCGCGACCCGAGCGCGGCCGGCCTGTTGGTGGAGCTGCTGCGCCAGGTCGACCGGGATCCCGAGCTGGTCGACGTGGTCACCCGAACCGAGGCGGTCGTTCGAGACGGCCTGGCCGGCCTGATCGCCCGGGGCATCGCCGACGGGACCATCGACGCGGCACTGGATCCGAACGAGGCGGCCGGGTGGATCCAGACCGTGGTCGACGCCGTGTACCTGGGCGCCGCCCCCGATCGGGATGCCACGCCCGCGCTGCGCCGCACCGTCGCGCGATACCTGGCGCCCGCGCCGGACGAGACAAGGGGAGAACATGGGCAGCCCTGCGGCGCATGAGCAGGCCGTCACGATCCGGATGCCGTCGGTGTGGCTCTGGCTGATCGGAGTCGGCACCACGCTGCTCGGCCTCGGCGCCGGGTTCGCGGTCGCGCCGTTCGTGGACCTGCTGATCGACCTGGTCGGCTCCGCACCCGGCCCGCTCCGCACGGCCGCGCGGCTGCCGACGCACTGGGCCGTACCGACCACGACCGTGCTCGGCGCGGGCCTCGGCGCCTGGATGGTCATGGACGCTCGGCGGGAGAGCCCGGTGGTCACCGTGGCCGAGGACCACGTCGCGATCCACCGGGACGGCTCCGGGCTGCATGTGGGTCGGGACCGGATCGGCGCGGTCTTCACCGACGGCCGGGACCTGGTCGCCCTCGACCCGAGCGAGACCGAACTCGCCCGGGTCCACGCGAGCGATCTGCCCACCGCACACCTGCGCGACGCCTTCGCCCGGTTCGACTACCCGTGGCGGGGCACCACCGACCCGCGCGAGACGGAGTTCACCACCTGGGTGGACGGCACCCCCGATCTCGACGAGGCCGCGCACACCCTGCTGCGCGCCCGCAAGCGGGCCCTGACCGACAAGCGGGCCGGCGCGGCCGAGGAGGCGCTGGAGGGGTTGCGCGGGCTGGGCATCGCCGTCCGCGACCGCAAGGGAGCCCAGCAGTACCGCCCACGCCGACCCGACCCGCGCGGCACCGAAGGCGCCGCCGAGCGGTAGGCCGCCGACGCCCGCCTGCCGTTCCCACCGCCTCCTGCCGAGACGTTCGAGCACCAGGGCCATGCCCGGATACCGCCGCCGACCGTGCCCCGCACCCCACAGCGCCCGGACCTCATCGACGTCCGCGCGCTGGGAGAGCGCGAGCTCACCGGCCCCGGCCGCCGGCGCAGCGCGTCGGCGGGTTCGCAGCGCGAGCGTCACGGGCCCGCCGGCGGATCGCCGGCCACCCCGGACGAACACAGGGATGTTCAATCGCACACAAGCATGTTAGAAATGGCGCATGGACGTCGCCGCCCGCTTGGACCTGACCCTTCGCCTGGTGCAGGGCTCCGAGCGCATCCCGGTCTCGGAACTCGCCCGGCGTCTGGGCGTCTCGGAGATGACCGTGCGCCGGGACTTGGACACGCTGGAGCGCCAGGGTCTGGTGCGCCGGGTGCACGGTGCCGCGATCGCCGCCCGCGCCCGCGAGGACGGAGCCGGATTCGCCGCGCGCGAGCCGTGGCAGGCGGCGACGAAGGATCGACTGGGCGCGGCCGTGGCCGGCCTGGTCGAACCGGGCTCGCGGGTGCTGCTGGACGCGGGTACCACCACGGTGCACGTCGCGAACCACCTGGCCGCGCGGGCTCCGCTGACCGTCGCGGTGCTCAGCCTGCAGGCCGCGGTACGGCTCGCCGACCGACCCGGGATCGAACTGCTCGTCGTCGGCGGGCGCTCCCGTCCCGGCGAGCACTCCCTGGTCGGCCCGCTGGCCCTGGGCACCCTGGAGTCGCTGGCCTTCGACTGCTTCGTGATGTCCATCGGCGGCGTGCACGCCGAGCACGGCTGGTCGGAATTCGATCTGGACGACGCGGCCGTCAAGCAGGTCGGGCTCGTCCGCGCCACCCGCACGATCGTGGTCGCGGACGCCACCAAGCTGGGCGTCCGCGCCTTCGGTCGGGTCGCCGCGTTGGGCGCGGTGGACGACTTCGTCACCGACCACGCCGCCGCCGACGCCGCGACCCACCCGAACGGGCCGCGCACATTGGCTGCCCTGGACAAGGCCGGTGTGCACACCGTCCTGGGCTGACCGGCCCGACCCACACCCCGGCGCCGGATCGCCCGGCCGCCCGACCACCGATCCGAGGAGCCACCGTGATGACCGCCGTCCACCCCACCTCCGACGTCCCGCTCGCCCGATGACCGAGGGCATCGACATCCCCGACCGCCGCGGCCGCACCGGCCTGGACCGGTACGGCCGCGACCTGACCGGCAATCCCGGGGTGCGGATCCGCGACGTCGAGGTGCTGTCCTGCGACTGGTACGTGCTGCGCAAGACCACCTTCGACTACCGGCACGCCGACGGGCACTGGAGTCGCGAGCAGCGGGAGAACTACGACCGGGGCGACGGGGCCACGATCCTGCTCTACGACACCGATCGCCGAACGGTGCTGCTCACCCGCCAGTTCCGCCTGCCCGCGTACGTCAACGGCCACCCCGACGGGCTCCTCGTGGAAACGGCCGCCGGGCTGCTGGACGGCGACAGCCCGGAGGAGGCGATCCGACGGGAGGCGGCCGAGGAGACCGGGCACCGGGTCGGCTGTCCCGAGCACGTCTTCGACGTCTACATGAGCCCCGGCTCGGTCACCGAGCGCCTGCACTTCTTCGCGGCTCCCTACGGCCCGTGGAGCGCCGCCGGCGAGGGCGGTGGCGTCGCCGCCGAGGGCGAGGACATCAGCACTCTGGAACTGCCCTTCGCCGAGGCGCTCGCAATGATCCGGGACGGCTCCATCGCCGACGCGAAGACCATCATGCTGCTCCAGTGGGCCGCCCTGGACGGCCCGTTCCGGCCGGCCGCCACCGACCGGAACTGACCGCTTCCACACAGCGGTTGCCCACCGGCCACGGCCCACGGCCCACGGCCCACGGCCCACCGTCCGCCCGATCCGCTCGCAAAGGCGTCCGGCGAGCCGCCCAGGCCGCCCCCACCATCGAGCGCTACCGACCGAAAAATCGACGTGCTCACAGGAGGTTTCTCCTTCGTAAGTGCCGGATCTTCACACGGGTACGAAGGAGCTGACGGCGGCGCCCGGCTGCGGGGCGGTCGTCAAGACATGGTTCCACCTTGGCGATCGGGGGTCCGGATCGACGGCGGTGGTCAGGCCACGTCCCGCAACAGGCGCCCGGCGTACACGTCGCTCACGTGGCCCTGAAGGTGTGCCCAGACCGCGACGGAGCACGGGAACTCGCCGTCCCGGTAGGCGATGAACACGGTCTCCTCGCGCCGGAACAACCCGTGTTCGGCGTCCTGCGGCTCGGGCCAGTCGCGGACCACGGCCGCGGCGTGCTCGGGGTCGACGCAGCGCAGCGGGACCACCGCGAGTCGCGCGTATTCGCGCGGCACGGTGTGTGCGATGACCTGGACGTCGCTCATGTGCCGACCGAAGGCACGCAGGTGATCGCCGCGCTCCCAGGGCCTGTTCGAGGCCCAGGTTCCGCACGAGCAGGCCGCGCGCGTGGCGACGAAGCCGAGTGCGGCGTGGTTGCCGGGGTAGGTGGTGAACTCGATCCGGTGCCGGTCGAGGCGAACCAGCGGGTCCTGGGTGTAGTTCGGCATGCTCATGAGGGTTCCCCCGAGGTGTTGTCGCGTGGTATGGCACGAGCGTAGGCAAGCGCACCGACAACGGCGACCAAATTTCCGCGTCACCCCGTCCCCGGGGCCTCCCGGCACGACGTCGCCCCGGCCCCCGCCTCATTCGGGCGCGATGTCACCCGGTCCGGCGCCGCACTCCGAGGTACCGTCACCCCGGCACGGCGGCCCACGTCACCGCGCGATGGCCCCGACAGGCCGCCTCCAGCGCGATCCGCCACCGGTGGTCGGCCTGTTCCCCCTCGCCCAGCGCGCCGCGCAGTTCCAGACTGGCCAGCCCGTGCACCAGCGCGCTCAGGTGGGTGGCTATGTCGTCCGGGTCGGTCGGCGCGAACCGGCCGCAGGCCACGCAGCGGGCGACGGCCCGCACCAGGGTGTCGAACGTGCCCCGGATCCGGGCCAGATCCGCCTCGCTCGGGAGGAAGTCGGCGATCGGCCGGCCGAACATCAGGTCGTAGCGATGCGGGTTCGCACGCGCCGCGGCCCGGTAGGCGTAGCCCAGCGCGAGCAGGTCGGCCTCCGGGTCGCCGTCGACCGGCACGTCGGCGAACCGCTCCTCCAGGGCCGCGAATCCGTCCAGGAACATCGCTCGCAGCAGCCCGGCCTTGTCCTGAAAGAGGTTGTACACGGCGGTCGTCGAGGTGCCCACTTCGTGCGCGACGCGCCGGGTGCTCAACGCCTGCGGGCCCTCCTGCGCAAGCAACCGCCCGGCTGCCTCCAGCAACTCCCGGCGGAGTTCGTCCCAATCGCGCGTGCGTGGCCTTCCCATGTTGACAACAGTACCGCAACGCTGTTTCATAACACCGTATCCAAAATCACCCTCCCGGGTCGGGACCCGCACCGCAGGGAGGACCGCCTCGGGAGTCCTCATGTCCACTGGATCCGATCTGCACGTGGTTCTCGGCGCCGGCGGCGCGGTCGGCGGTGCCGTCGTCGACGAACTCGTCGCACGCGGCCGGCGGGTGCGCGCGGTCAACCGCAGCGGCGCACCGACCGTGCCCGACGGCGTCGAGGTCCACCGGGGCGACATCACCACGGCCGACGGAGCCGGCGCGGCCTGCGCCGGCGGCGCGGTGGTCTACCACTGCGCGGCCCCGGCCTACACCCGGTGGGCGAGCGAGTTCCCGCCGATGACCGACGCGATCCGCCGGGGCGCGGCAGCGGCCGGCGCCAAGCTGGTGTTCGCGGACAACCTGTACATGTACGGACCGGTGAGCGCGCCGATGACCGAGGACATGCCCTATGCGGCCGGTTTTCCCAAGGGCCGGGTGCGAGCCGAGATGGCCCGGTCGCTGCTGGCCGCGCACGAGGCCGGCGAGCTGCGGGTGGCGCTCGGCCGGGCGTCCGACTACTACGGTCCCCGAGGGGTGAACAGCACCGTCGGCGAGACCGTGTTCGGCGCGGCGGTCCAGGGCAGGGTCGCCCGCTGGGTGGGGCCGTTGGACCAGCCGCACTCGTTCAGCTATCTGCCCGACTTCGCCAGGGGACTCGTGGTGCTCGGCGAGGACGCCCGCGCGGACGGGCACGCGTGGCACATTCCCACCGCCGAGCCGGTGACCGGACGACAGTTCCTGGACCTGCTCTTCGCGGAGTTGGGCCGCCCGGACAAGTCCGCCGCGGTGGGCCACACCCTCCAGCGCGTGCTCGGCCTGGTGAATCCGACCGTGCGCGCCCTGGGCGAGACCTGGTATCAGCGAGACCGCCCGTTCGTGGTCGACGCCGGCCGGTTCACCGAGACCTTCGGCCCGCTCCCCGCGACCGCGCACGCCGAGGCGATCGCGGCCACGGTCGCCTGGTTCCGGGGCGCGCACGCCTGAACCGACCGCATCCAGCCCGCCACGTTTCGCCGACATCGACCACCACCGAAGGGCCCCGGGCGGGCCGGATCCGGCGCGAACCGGACCCGGACCCACCGGGTGTACACCCCCCGCGCCGATCCCGTCCCGCGCGAAGGCGGGTACGGGTCGGCATCGCGGATGGGTCAAGCAGCCCTCCGGCTGCCCGTCAGATGCGCGAAGACGACTACATTCGCGGCGTATCCGGTGTGCTTGTCGTATCGCCCACCACAGGTGATCACCCGCAACTCCGCGGCTTTGGTCGCCCCGTAGACCACGTCGTCGGGAAAGGCGTCCTTCGGATAGGACCGGACCGCGTCGATCGTGAAGACCGCCGTCCGGCGGTCCCGCCGCTGCACCTCGATCCGGTCGCCCACCCGGAGCAGACCCAGCTTGAAGAACACGGCCGGGCCCGAGCGGGTGTCCGCGTGGCCGACGGCGATCGCGTTTCCGCGGGCGCCGGGGGCGACGCCGTCGCGATACCAGCCGACCAGGTTCTTGTCGCCCACCGGCGGGGTGGCCAGCCGCCGGTCCGGGCCGGTGCCGAGGGTGCTCATCGGCGCGTTCACGCCGATCGCCGGGATCCTGATCCGGGTCGGCGCCGACGTCGTCAGCGGCGCGGCGTCCACCCGGTGCGTTGCGTCGTTCGGGACCCGGGCATGGGCCGGCGCCTCGGCCGCGGCGGGAACCGGCGGCCGCTCGACCGTGCCGTCCCCAAAACCGTGCTGGACCAGCCACAGCCCGACGGCGACTGCCAACGCGGTCGCCCCGACCGAGAACGGGCCTGAGCGACGCGTGCGCTGCGCCGGCGCGGGCTCAGCTCGTCCCATCGCCCGTAGCACGACGACGACGAGCGAGGTAGAAGCCGAAGCCACCGAGCGCCGCGCCCGCGACCAGCACGCCGGCCGTCACCTCACCCGCGTCGACGTGCGAACCGCCGCCGCCACCGCCGGCGTTGACGCTGCCCGCCGGCCGGCCGGCCGTGGCCCCGGTGCTGCCACCGGTGCTGCCACCACCGCCGACCGTACCGGCGTGACAATCGACCCTGAAGACCTTCTGCTTGCCGGCCCCCTGCTCGCCCTCGAAGGTCCACACCAGCTTGTACTGCCCGTTGGGCAACGACAGGTTCGGGGTGTGACCGGTCCCGCCCACGAGGGTGATGGTCCCGCCCAGCACGGCCCCGTCGCTGTTCGCCGGCTGCGCGGCGATCGTGTAGGTGACCGACTGGAGCATGTCGAAGTTGAACGCGGCCAGGTTGAACAGGCACACCTTGGGTTCGTTGTTCCGGTCCGTCGGCGACGTGGTGCTCATGTGCACCTTCACATCGCCGTTGTCCCCCGGCGCCATCGGCAGCGCGTGCGCCATGCCGATACCGGCGATCGTTGCGGCACCCAGCGCGATCGCCGCGACGGTCGGCCGCCGGGTTCGGGTGGACGGACTGTGGCACGGGGATGGCATCACGATGGGCGCTCCACGAAGAGGGCGAATGAAGGCGGTCGCATCACCTGAAGATTGGACATTTCGACGGTGCCTCGCCGGCCCGTCGCCACACCGGCGACACACACCGCCCCGCCTCGAATTCACCCATATGTCGCACTACGCTACAAAAGACATTATTCGCCCGAAGTACGGACCGGGGTGGTCGACATCTCGGACACCCCGCAGGGCGATATGCCGGATCCGCTTGTCGATTCGCCGGTTTGACATCGGGTCCGGGCAGGCGTAATCCGAGACATATGTGCGCGCAAGCAGCGGAGCGGCCGCCGCGCCGCACGGTACGAAGACGCCCGGTGTCCGGACGTGGGTGGCGCCCATGACCGGCGTGGCGCCCGGGTCCGGTGCCGGGCCCGGTCCCCTTCGTGCGGTGCGAGGCGAGGCCGACATCGACCAGGAACGCGACGCGATGCTGGCCGACTGCTCCGCGTGCCTGGACAGCGCGGTGCGGGGCACCGGCGCCTACGCCGGGGTGGTCTACCTGCGCTCACCCGATCGGCGTTCGCTGGTTTTGGCCAAGGTCGCCGGATTGGCACTGTCCCTGCTCGGGCCGTGGAGCCGGGTCCCGGTGACCGGCGCGCTGCCCGCCCCGGAGGCATACCGCACCGGCCGCACCGTCTTCCTCTCCGACGACGGCGACACCATGCGGCGCTTCCCGCAGCTGGCCCTGGGCATGCCGTACGCCTACGCGTCCGCCTCGGCACCGGTGCGCGCGGGCAGCGAGACGTTCGGCGTGGTGTGTGTGATGTGGCCCGCCTCCCCGGGACGCGGCCTGCCCCCTTCGCGGCGGCGCAGTCTGCGTGCGGCGGCCCAGCGGCTGGGCAACGCGCTCGGCGAACGGGTCGCCCGCGGCGCCCCCGTGGACTACGACGGCCCGCCCACGGTGACCCTGCTGCCCGCGAACACCTTCCCGCTGATCCGGGTGGGCCTGTTCGACTGGAACGTGGCCACCGGCGACTTCCACGCGGACGAGGAGTTGTGCGAACTGTTCGGTGTCGACCCGGCCGGGTTCGATCGCCGGGCGACGACCCTGGCCGCCCGGGTGATCTCCGGCGGCGGGCAGGAGTTCCGCGCCGCCGCGCGGCAGGCGGTGGCGACCGGCCGGGTGCTCGCCTGGCGGCTCCAGGTGGCCGGGCCCGACGGTGCCGGCCGGCCGCTGGAGGTGTGGGGCCGGGTTCCGCACGAGGAGTCCGGCGACCGCTCACGGCACTTGGTGGGCGCGGTGCTGGACCTGGGCACCGGGGCCGCCGCCGCGGAGGCGGTGGAGCGGCTGCGCGACGGCGTCTTCTCGCTCGACCCGGGAGGTCGGATCACCTACGCCAGCCGCAACCTGGCGGACCTGCTCGGCGTGCGGCTGGAGGACGTGCTGGGCCGGACCCCGTGGGAGGCTCTGCCGTGGCTTGCCGACCCGTCCTACGAGGACCGCTACCGGGCGGCGATGCTCTCCCAACAGCCCGGCTCCTTCCTGGCCCGCACCCCGCGCGACCGCTGGCTGGCGTTCTCGCTCTACCCCGACCCCTACGGGCTGACCGGCAAGGTGGTCCCGGTGGGCGCGCCGCCCGGCGCCGGCGGTCCCGCGGCCGAAGCCGACACCGGCCGCACCAGTCCCGAACCGCCCCGGCTCGGGGCGATCTATCACGTGCTCCAGATGGCCGGCGCGCTCACCGAGGCCGTGTCGGTCGGCGAGGTGTGCGAGGTGGTCGCCGACCAGATCCTGCCCGCGTTCGGCGGCCGGGAGCTGGCGATCTACGTCGTTCGGGACAAACGCTTCTTCCTGGCCCTACAGACCGGCTACCCCGAGGGATTCCTGGACCGTTTCGAGGGCGTCCCGCTGGACGCCTCGCTGCCCGGCGTCGAGGCGCTCACCCGGGGCGTGCCGATCTTCTTCGAGTCGGCGGAGGATCTGGCGACGGCGTATCCGGGCATAGCGCTCGACGAGATGTCCGCGTGGGCGTTCCTGCCCCTGATCGCCTCGGACCGATCGGTGGGCAGCTGCATCCTCGGCTTCGACCGGAACCACGTGTTCACCCCGGAGGAGCGCTCGGTGCTCACCGCGCTCAGCGGCCTGATCGCCCAGGCACTGGAACGGGCCCGGCTCTACGACACGGAATTCGCCCTCGCACGCGGCCTGCAGCACGCGCTGCTCCCGCACCGACTGCCGAACCTGCCCGACCTGGAGGTGGTGGCCCGCTACCTGCCGGGTACCCAGGGCATGGAGATCGGCGGCGACTGGTACGACGTGATCGACACCGGGCGCGGGATCGCCCTGGTGATCGGCGACGTCGAGGGGCACAGCGTGGCCGCCGCCGGCACCATGGGCCAACTGCGGAGCGCCGTGCGGGCATTCGCCACCGGCGGACAGCGCCCCGACGAGGTGGTGCGATGCACCAACCGGCTGCTCGCCGACCTGGATCCGGGCCTGTTCGCCAGTTGCTGCTACATCGAGTTGGACCCGGTCACCGGCACGGCCGAGGCGGTTCGCGCGGGCCACCCGCCACCGCTGCTGCGCGATCCGGACGGACGGACCCGGGTGCTCGAAGTGGCCGGCGGCACCCTGCTCGGGGTCGACCCGGCCACCGAGTATCCGGTGACCCGTTTGGCCCTGGATGTGGGCTCGGTCCTGGCCCTGTACACCGACGGCCTCGTCGAGGAGGCCGGCGCCGACCTGGACCGGGGCATCGACCGGATGCGCGCATCGTTGTCGAAGGCTCCCGACGCCGGCCTGGCCGAGCTCGCGGACCGGATGTTGCGCGACGCGGGCCGATTGACCGAGCGGGCCGACGACGTGGCCGTACTGCTGACTCGGCGGCCGGCGGCCGGTCCCGCTCCGCCGGAGCCCGCCGGACCGGCGCCCCTCGGCGGATCTGCGCCGAGCGGCAAACGCGCGACCATGGAATGAGGAGGAACAGGAGGGCTCGATGGGCACACCCAACACCGGCGGTGCCGACCACGCCGGTGCCGACACGTCCTCCGTGCCCTGGGGTGCGGACCGGGCGATGCTCGACCATCTGCTCAACCGGGCACCCATCGGCATGGCGGTGGTCGACCGCGACCTGCGCTGCGTGTGGCTGAACGACCAGCTCGAACACAGCGGCGGGATCCCGCGTGCGCTGCGGCTGGGACGGCGGCTCTCCGAGGTGCTGCCCGGTCTGCCGGCCGAGACCATCGAGACGCTGATGCGCGAGGTGTTGGAGACCGGGAACCCGCTGATCGACCACGAGTACCAGGGCCGCACCGCGAGCGACCCGGACCACGTGCACGCGTACTCCACCTCGTTCTTCCGGCTGGACGACAGCACGGGAGCGCCGGCGGGGGTGTGCTACCTCGTCATCGACGTCACCGACCGCTGGCGGGCCCGGCAGCGGCTCGCGCTGCTGAGCGACATCGGGGCCCGGATCGGCACCACCTTGGACGTCGCGCGCACGGCGCAGGAACTCGCCGACGTCGCGGTCCCCGACCTGGCCGACTTCGCCGCGGTCGACCTGCTGGAACCGGTGCTCGGCGGGGTCGAGCCCGCGCCCGGCCCGGTCCACCGGGACAACCCGGAGCTGATCCGGCTCGGGCAGCGCTCGGCGCGCGAGGGCCGGAACAGTGTGGCGGGCGGCGACCTGGCCGAGTCGATCGCCAGCATCGGCGAGCCCGCCCCGGTCGCCCCCAACTCCCCCGGCGCACGCTGCCTGGTCGACGGCAAGGCGGTCCTGGAACCGGTCCTGGACCCGGTGATCCTGCCCTGGCTGGCCGAGGACAAGGTGTCCTCGGAACGCACCCGCACGGTGGGCCTGCACTCGATGATGGTGGTCCCGATCCGGGCCCGCGGCACCATCCTGGGCGTGGCGCACTTCTTCCGCCGGGACACCCCGGACCCGTTCGAGGGCGACGACCTGATCCTGGCCGAGGAGTTCGTTTCGCGCGCTGCGGTGTCCATCGACAACGCG
The DNA here is from genome assembly GCF_040605455.1 of Embleya sp. NPDC005575. Taxonomy (NCBI): domain Bacteria; kingdom Bacillati; phylum Actinomycetota; class Actinomycetes; order Kitasatosporales; family Streptomycetaceae; genus Embleya; species Embleya sp. NPDC005575. The sequence goes on from NZ_JBEXCV010000110.1 coordinate 27,846, forward strand.
CGCCGCTTCACCCACGAGCACACCGCCGCGCTGGCCCTGCAACGCAGCCTGCTGCCGCACGGACTGCCCCGGCAGACCGCGGTCGAGGTGGTCAGTCGCTACCTGCCCGCCGACGACCGGACCGGGGTCGGCGGCGACTGGTTCGACGTGATCCCGTTGTCCGGCGCCCGGGTCGCGCTGGTGGTCGGCGACGTGGCGGGACACGGCACCCACGCCGCGGCCACGATGGGCCGGCTGCGCGCGTCCGTGCACACCCTGGCCGACCTGGACATGCCGCCGGACGAGTTGCTCGCCCATCTCGACGACCTGGTCATCCGGTTCGTCGACGAGGAGGGCACCGGTGAGGGCGGCGTGGACACCACCGCGCTGGGCGCCAGCTGCCTGTACGCGGTGTACGACCCGGTCAGCCGGTTGTGCACGTTCGCCCGCGCCGGGCACCCGCCGCCGGCCCTGGTGCGCCCCGGTGGCGCGGTGGAGTTCCTCGACCTGCCCGCCGGACCGCCGCTGGGCCTGGGCGGCCTGCCGTTCGAGTCGGCCGAGTTCGAACTGCCCGAGGGCAGCCTGCTGGTGCTCTACACCGACGGCCTGGTCGAGACGCGCGATCGGGACGTGGACTTCGGGATGGACCGGCTGCGCGTCTCGCTCGCCGAGCCGGACCGGCCCCTGGACGAGCTGTGCCACTCGGTCCTGGCCACATTGGCGCACAATCCGCCACCGGACGACGTGGCCATGCTGATCGCCCGCACCCGCACCCTGGACTCCTCGAAGGTGGTCTCCTGGGACCTGCCCGCCGACCCGGCGATCGTGGCCGAGGCCCGCACACTGGTCGGCCGACAACTCGCCGAGTGGGGTCTGGACGACATCACGTTCACCACCGAGCTGGTGATCAGCGAACTGGTCACCAACGCGATCAGGTACGCGTCCGGGCCGATCCGGCTGCGGCTGATCCGCGACGCCACGCTGATCTGCGAGGTATCCGACGCCACCAGCACCAGCCCCCGGCTGCGCCACGCGCGCACCTCGGACGAGGGCGGGCGCGGGTTGTTCCTGGTCGCCCAGTTCACCCAGCGCTGGGGCACTCGCTACACGGGCGACGGCAAGACGATCTGGGCGGAGCAGTTGTTGCCGGGACCGATGTGAGCCGAGCGGCGCCGCGGGCCTCCTCCGCGCCGAAGGTCGCGCTCCGTCGCTTCGCCCGCAGGCCCTGCTACGGTGTTTCGCATGTCAGGAACCATCCCCCGCGAAACAGGAAGTGCCCAAGGATATCGCGGGCGCAACTCCACCGCGGACCGCGCCTTGGACATCCTCCTGCTGTTCGGCGACGACCGACTCGCGCTGTCCGCGAACCAGGTCGCCGAGCACCTGGGTGTCGCCCGCTCCACCGCGTACCGCTATCTGCAGAGCCTGACCTCCAACGGGTTCCTGGAGGAGAACGACGGCGGCTCCGGATTTCGGCTCGGGCCCCGGGTGTTGGACCTGGCCCGGCTGGCCCGCAAGGGGGTCGGACTGTCCGACCTGGCCCGTCCGGTGATGCGCACCCTGGCCCGTGCGGTCGGCCAGCCGGTGCTGTTGACCCGTCGGGCCGGCGACGCGGTGGTCTGCCTCGAACGCGAGGAGGCCGTGCACACGTTGCGGCTGTCCTACGAGCGCGGACAGGTGCTGCCGGTCAACGCCGGCGCGGCCGCGCTGACCCTGCTGGCCTGGGCCGACGCCGCCGAGCTCGACCGTCTGCTGGCCCGCCCGATCCCCCGCTACACCGACGCCACCGTGACCGACCCCGAGCGGCTGCGCGCGCGACTGGCCGAGATCCGCGCCCGGGGCCACGCGGTGGCGCGCGGCGAACTCGACCCGGACGTGCTCGGCATCGCCGCCCCGGTGCGCCGCGAGAACGGTGACGTCGTGGCGGCCGTGAGCATCGCGGCGCTGTCCCACCGGGTGCCCGACGAGCAGGTACCGGACTACGTGGCGGCGGTGGTCGCCTCGGCCACCGAACTGTCCGTCCAGGTGGCCCGGATGGGCTGTGGGCCACCGCGGACGAGTCGCGTGAAGACATCCTTGGGCTGTATCACCGGGCGTGGGAGCACTCCAACAGCACGATCGCGACGCT
>NZ_JBEXCV010000111.1:0-29929 GCF_040605455.1 Embleya sp. NPDC005575
CGAGCGGGCCGCGACGTCCGCGCCGCGGTCGGCGAGCCGCTGCGCGGTGTCCGGATCGGCGCTCGACGCGCCGGCCGCGCGCTCTCCGCTCGTGTCCGTCCCCGCTGCCTGGACCCCGGTGGTGACCGCGACGGCCAGGAGTGCGAGGCCGGCGACCACGATGACCGGACGCCTCGGACGCAGTGCCTTCAGCCGCGAAGGGCGATCGGTGGACGTGGACGTGGGCGGAGCTTCGGGGGAATGCGGCACGTATACCTCGGGGAATCGACGACAGGGCCGGGATCAGTGGTAGCAATCCGCTGCGTATCGACCAAGTCGTGACGAAATGGACACTACGTCACCGCGTAGTAGTGCGTTCCGCGCTGCCGCGTTCGCGCCCGCCGTCCATCACCGCATGCGACAAATCCGGACGAAATCGTGTCTACGATGCCGCATAGGAGATCGCGCGCCATGCGTGACGCAGCTCACGGTGCCACCAGGTTTCGGGAAGGGACCGACCATGAACCGTCTCGGCGAACTCGAAGCCCAGGTGATGCTCCGCGTCTGGCGGCTCAATCGCCCGTCGTCGGTGCGCGAGGTACAGGAGGCGCTGCTGCCCGAGCGCGAGCCCGCCTATACGACGGTGATGACCGTGCTCGACAAACTCTTTCGCAAGGGCCTGTTGCGCCGCCGGTTGCACGGAAGGGCCTATCGGTACCAAGCCGTGCGCTCGCGGGACGCGTATACCGCCGAGTTGATGCGCGACGACTGGGCGGCGGGCGACAGTCGCGCGGGTGCTCTCGTGCACTTCGTCGAGGGCATGACGCCGGAACAGATCGAGGCGTTGCGCGACGCGTTGCGGGTCGCACTGCCCTGAGCCGAATCGGCGGCGCGTTCGGCGGCTGCCTGGGCTGTTCGGGCGCCCTGTTAATTCGTTCGGCGCAACCCGCGGGGCACCGTGGAGCGCAACTCTGCGTAATCGTATTAATGATCTACGTAAGAAATGCGACTTCTGCACGGTGGAACGGAAAGTGGGCCGACATGATGCGAGCGAAAACCCGAGTGGTACGCGCCCTCGCGGTGGCCGGCGTCGCGGTGAGCGCCGTGCTGGGCGCGATCCCGGCTGCGGTCGGCTCGGCGGCTGTCGCATCCGAGCGGCAGCCGGAACCCGTCACGACGTGGTACGGCACGGCGTCGTACGGGTGGACGACCTCACACGGGTGGACCCTGTGGTCGTCCTCGTGCGAGTCCGCACCGTCGCGGTCGGATCCGACCGTGCCGAACGACGCGATGGACAACCTGCGTGCTCGGCTGGATCAGATGCGGGCGACGCTCGGGCAGCGGCTCCGGAGCGACCTCGCGGACGTGATGAGCACGCCGGGCACGTCGCTGCCGCCGGGCGTGACGCTGCCGGATCCCGCCGACCCGGCCGACCACGGCGTGGGCGCGCCCTCGGTGAGGTTGCCGAACCAGCCGCCGTTGTCCACCCAGCCGCCCACAATGCCCGCTTCGACCCAGCCGCCCGGCCGGCCGGCGGAAGCGGTCTCGACGGCGAAGCTGGAATTGCGCCGCACGGCCGTCCCCGCGCAGGCCAAGCCGGGCGACACGGTCACCCACACGGTGACCGTGTCGAACTCCGGCGGCGGCGAGGCGAAGTCCGCGGTCGTGCGCAACTCGTTGCCGGCAGGCGCGAAACTGGTGGATTCCAAGCCGTCGCAGGGTGAATTCGACGCGGCGACCGGAGTGTGGAAGACCGGCCGGATCAAGGCCGACTCCGAGGTCATCCTGATTCTCGTGCTCAAGGTGCCGCAAGGCGCGGCCGGATCCGAGATGACCGCTCGATCGAGTTTCGTCAGCGCGCCGGGTGCCAAGCCGGTCATCCGCAACGCGTGTGGCGACGACGCCGAGGCGACCTGCGCGAGCACGCGCGTGGCCGATTCCACGACCCGGTAATGACCGGGGAAATCAGTCCATATCCGGCCTGATCACTCCACGGCAGTGCCGGCGGGCCGTGGGTATCTGTGCCGGATGTATGAAGAACGCGAGGCTCGGGCGGGGAAACCCCGCCCCGGGCCTCCGTCATCGGTCCGGGTGTTTTGCCCCCCCGCCGGGGCAGATCGGTGGTAAACAGGGCGGAGCGGCGAGGGCTATCGTGATCGCGATAGCGTCAGCGCATGGAAGTGACGATCCGACGTGCCAGAACGTCCGATGTGCGGGCCATTCGACGCCTTGTGGATGGGTACGTGGGGCTGCGTATCCTTCTGGACAAACCCACGGTCACCCTCTTCGAGGACGTGCAGGAGTTTTGGGTCGCCGAGCGGGACGCGGACAGTGAAGTGGTCGCGTGCGGTGCGCTGCATGTGATGTGGGAAGACCTCGCCGAGGTGCGCACTCTCGCAGTGGATCCGGTGTGTCGCGGGCACGGAGTGGGTCACCTCTTGCTCAGCAAACTCCTGGAGACCGCGCGTTGGCTCGGTGTTCGGCGGATATTCTGCTTGACCTTCGAGGTCGACTTCTTCGCGAAGCACGGCTTCGTCGAGATCGAGGAGACACCGATCGACGGCGATGTCTACAGCGAACTGATGCGTTCGTACGACGAGGGCGTCGCCGAGTTTTTGGATCTGGAAGGCGTCAAACCCAACACCCTTGGCAACACGCGGATGCTGCTCCATCTCTGGCAGTGATCTCGATCCGCGTAGACCGCGCGAGTGTGGTGGAGATCGCGTGACCCATGCCGGTCAACCCCTTGACGCTTCTTGCCCATGGCGGTGTGGTGTGCGGTGAAGTCGCAACCACAAACCCGGTAACGTATTGCCGACTCGACGGGTTCCGCGCGGGGGTGGGTTTGTATTTTCCCGCAGAAAGCGGTTTCCTTTTCTTGAGTTGGTTGAACCCTCCCGATGAAAGGGAATCCTGGTGGCACAGAAGGTCCAGATTCTTCTCGTTGACGACCTCGACGGCGGCAAGGCCGATGAGACGGTGACGTTCGCGCTCGACGGTGTCTCCTACGAGATCGACCTGAGCGCCACGCACGCAGAGCAGCTCCGCGCGGCCCTGACGACCTACGTCGAGGCCGGCCGTAAGACCGGTGGCCGGGTCGCGGCTCGCCGCGGCGTCCGCCAGGTGGTCAAGGGTGGTGCCGCCTCCGGTGACACCGCCAAGATCCGCGCCTGGGCCAAGGAGAACGGCTACGACGTGAGCGAGCGCGGTCGCGTGCCGGGCAACATTCGCGACGCCTACGAGAAGGCCCACGCCTGATCGTCGACGCCACCATCGAGCGGTGCCCTCCCCCGAACGAACCGGGGGAGGCACCGCTCATGTCGTTTCCCGGGGCCGGGGCGGCACCGTGTCCGGTCGTCCGGCCGTGCTTCAGGCCGGTGCCGGGCGGTGGTGGGTCAGCGGCCTCGGCTCGGTGGCCCGCGGCCGCGGGAACAGCCGCACATGCTGGCACGCGTGCGCCAACGTGCTCAGCAGCCGGGTGACGTCCGGGAAGCGCACGTCCACGTGCAGCACCGCGCCGAGAGTCGCGAGGTCCCCGGCGGGGCGCACGCGACCGGGGTCGACCGGCGGGCGCAGCCAGCGCGCGTGCTCCCACGCGCGGGGCCACGGTGCCCGCCACGTGGCCGGCCACGGTGACGGCGCGGCCACCGTGTCGCCCTCGCCGTACGCGCGCAGGTCCAGGTCCAGGTCGGCCCAGTCCAGCCAGTCCAACAGGGCGGGCAGGTCGCCCGCCACCCCGGGGGCCACGAGGAACTGGATCCGGCCGGTGCCGGTCGCGGCCACCGGCCCGATCGGGACGCCGAGCCGCTCGGCCCGGTCCAGGGCCCGGACGCCGGCCGCTCCGGGAACATCCAGGACGTCGAACCGCACCCCGGCGGCCAGCCGAACCGAGGCCGACGGGTCGCTCGCCCAGTACCGCGCGAGCACCTGCGGATCGGTGGTCGCCACCGCGAGCCCACCCGCCGCGTCGACCGATCCCGGAGCCGCCGGCCATCCGAGCGCCCGCGCGTACCAGAGGGCCTCGTCCAACGGGCCGGGCACGACGGGCGCCGAACGGGACGCGAAAACAAGCGTGGCTGCCATAACGTGTTCAACTCCAGGACGACAGCGAGGTTACGAAAGGTGATATGGCAACCGCGATGAGTGACATGGTGCGCGGTACGGCCGCGCGTGGCCTGTCCGAGCGCCCGCGCGATCGCCTGCACAGCCGTCGTGACCTGCCGGTATATAGCAGGTGTCGTCCTGGGTATGACCCGGACATGGAGGGGGGACGGGGAGGCGGAATCGGTGCCGGTGTCGGTCCGAGGCCGTGCCGGAAAATACCGCGTTCGCTTCTGGCGTACTCGGAATCGGCCTCAGGACGTGGCCGGCGGGAACACCGACACGCACCATCGGGTTTGACTAGTTGTCCAAAGCGGTCCGCAACACGTGGGTCGCACGTCTTCACGGACGAATCGAGCGGTCCTGCGTGCAGGACTAGCATGCGGAAGGACAGGGAGGGGACCGTCCCCGATCTGCACGACCGCTCTGAGGAGCGATAACGATGTTCGAGAGGTTCACCGACCGCGCGCGGCGGGTTGTCGTCCTGGCTCAGGAGGAGGCCCGGATGCTCAACCACAACTACATCGGTACTGAGCACATCCTCCTCGGCCTCATCCACGAGGGTGAGGGCGTCGCGGCGAAGGCCCTGGAGAGCCTCGGCATCTCGCTCGAGGCAGTGCGTCAGCAGGTTGAGGAGATCATCGGTCAGGGCCAGCAGGCCCCGTCCGGTCACATCCCCTTCACGCCCCGTGCGAAGAAGGTCCTCGAGCTGTCGCTTCGCGAGGCGCTCCAGCTCGGCCACAACTACATCGGCACGGAGCACATTCTGCTGGGCCTGATCCGCGAGGGCGAGGGTGTCGCAGCCCAGGTCCTCGTGAAGCTCGGCGCCGACCTCAACCGGGTCCGCCAGCAGGTCATCCAGCTGCTCTCCGGCTACTCCACCGGCAAGGAATCCGCCGCGCCGGGCGGAAGCGGCCAGGAGGGGACGCCTTCGACGTCCCTCGTGCTCGACCAATTCGGGCGCAACCTGACCCAGGCGGCGCGCGAGGGCAAGCTCGACCCGGTCATCGGGCGCGAGAAGGAAATCGAGCGGGTCATGCAGGTGCTGTCCCGCCGCACCAAGAACAACCCCGTCCTGATCGGCGAGCCCGGCGTCGGCAAGACCGCCGTCGTCGAGGGCTTGGCCCAGGCGATCGTCAAGGGCGAGGTGCCCGAGACGCTCAAGGACAAGCAGCTCTACACGCTGGACCTCGGCGCGCTGGTGGCGGGCTCCCGCTACCGCGGTGACTTCGAGGAGCGGCTGAAGAAGGTGCTCAAGGAGATCCGCACCCGCGGCGACATCATCCTGTTCATCGACGAGCTGCACACGCTCGTCGGTGCGGGTGCAGCCGAGGGCGCGATCGACGCGGCGAGCATCCTCAAGCCGATGCTGGCGCGAGGCGAGCTGCAGACGATCGGTGCGACCACGCTCGACGAGTACCGCAAGCACCTGGAGAAGGACGCGGCGCTGGAGCGCCGGTTCCAGCCGATCCAGGTCGCGGAACCGTCCCTGCCGCACACGATCGAGATCCTCAAGGGTCTGCGCGACCGCTACGAGGCGCACCACCGCGTGTCGATCACCGACCAGGCCCTGGTGGCCGCGGCGACGCTCGCGGACCGGTACATCTCCGACCGGTTCCTGCCGGACAAGGCGATCGACCTCATCGACGAGGCCGGCTCGCGGATGCGCATCCGGCGCATGACCGCGCCGCCGGACCTGCGCGAGTTCGACGAGAAGATCGCCAACGTGCGTCGGGACAAGGAGTCCGCGATCGACGCGCAGGACTTCGAGAAGGCCGCGTCCCTGCGCGACAGCGAGAAGAAGCTGCTCGCCGACAAGGCGAAGCGGGAGAAGGAGTGGAAGGCCGGCGACATGGACGTCGTGGCCGAGGTCGACGAGGAACTGATCGCAGAGGTTCTCTCGACCGCCACCGGCATCCCGGTCTTCAAGCTGACCGAGGAGGAGTCGGCCCGTCTGCTCCGCATGGAGGACGAGCTGCACAAGCGGGTCATCGGCCAGAAGGACGCCATCAAGGCGCTCTCCCAGGCCATCCGGCGTACCCGCGCCGGCCTCAAGGACCCGAAGCGTCCCGGTGGTTCGTTCATCTTCGCCGGCCCGTCCGGCGTCGGTAAGACCGAGCTGTCCAAGACGCTCGCCGAGTTCCTCTTCGGCGACGAGGACGCGCTCATCCAGCTGGACATGAGCGAGTTCTCCGAGAAGCACACGGTCTCCCGGCTGTTCGGTTCCCCGCCCGGATATGTGGGTTACGAAGAGGGCGGCCAGCTCACCGAGAAGGTCCGTCGCAAGCCTTTCTCGGTGGTTCTGTTCGACGAGGTCGAGAAGGCCCACCCGGACATCTTCAACTCGCTGCTGCAGATTCTGGAGGACGGTCGACTGACCGATTCCCAGGGTCGGGTGGTGGACTTCAAGAACACCGTCATCATCATGACGACCAACCTCGGCACACGGGACATCTCGAAGGGCTTCGGCCTCGGTTTCTCCGGATCGTCCGACGTCAAGACCGGTTACGACCGGATGAAGGCGAAGGTCAACGAAGAGCTGAAGCAGCACTTCCGTCCCGAGTTCCTCAACCGTGTCGATGACACGATCGTCTTCCACCAGCTTTCCGAGGAAGACATCATCCAGATCGTCGACCTCATGATCGCCAAGGTGGACGAGCGGCTGCGCGACCGGGACATGGGCATCGAGCTCCGTCCCGCCGCCAAGGCATTGCTCGCCAAGCGAGGCTACGACCCGCTGCTGGGTGCCCGTCCGCTCCGTCGGACGATCCAGCGCCAGATCGAGGACAACCTCTCCGAGAAGATCCTCTACGGCGAGCTGCGCTCCGGGTCGATCATCGTGGTCGACACCGAGGGTGAGGGCAAGGACGAGCAGTTCACCTTCGAGGGCATGGAGAAGGCCCCGCTGCCGGACGCACCGCCCATCGAGGCGACCGGCTCGGGCCCGAACCTGACCAAGGAGTAGTCGGGTCCGCGGGAGACCGCGCACGGCAACGACGAAGGGGCCGCCCCCGGGGATCACTTCCCGGGGGCGGCCCCTTCGTCGTGCGAAATCGGCCGCGTCGACCGGTCGTGCCGGGTCAGTACGCGCCGTCGCGCACGTGCTCGCCGGCCTTGCTCGCGGCATCCGTCCGGGCCGGCGACACCGCCGACTCGCGCAGGCCCACCCGGTCGTGCACCCGGCGCAGGACCCGCGGGGCGTACCACGCGTGCCGGCCGAGCAGGCGCATCGCGGCCGGCACCAGGATGCCGCGGACCAGGGTCGCGTCCAGGAGGATCGCCAGCGCCGCGCCGAAGCCGAACAGCTGGAGGAAGCTCACGCTGCTGGTCAGGAACGCCACGAAGGTCACCGCGAGCAGTGCTGCGGCGGTGGTGACGATCCGTCCGGTACGACCCAGACCTTGCCGGACCGCGTCCTCGTCGGACGCGCCGGCGTCGTGCAGCTCCTTGATCCGGCTGGTCACGAACACCTCGTAGTCCATCGACAGCGCGAACGCGATGCAGAACAGCAGCACCGTCATCGAGGTGTCCATGGGCAGCGGCGTGAAGCCGAGCAGACCGGAGAGATGTCCGTCCTGGAATACCCACACGGTGATGCCGACCGCGGCCATGATGCTGATCCCGTTCAGGAGCAGCGCGCGCAGCGGTTGCAGGATGCTCCCGGTGAACAGGAACAGCAGCACGAACGTACTGAGCACGATCAGCCCGAAGGCGAGTGGCAGCCGGTCGCCGATCGAGGTCTTGGTGTCGACCAGACGCGCGTCCGTGCCGCCGACCAGGGCCTCGGTGCGGTCCGGTGCGGGGATCGCCCGGACGTCGCGAACCAGGTCCTGCGCGGCGTCCGACTTGGCGGGCAGTGTGGTGATCACCGACAGCAGGCGCGCGTCGGGTCGGATCCGGTCCGGGCCCGCGCTGTCCACCCGGGTCACTCCCGGCAGCGCGGCGAGCCGGGCCGCGTAGGTGTCCACCGGGGCCTGGGCGCCGGTGCCGAGCAGCACCACGTCCACGGTGCGGGTGTCGTCGAGGCTGTAGTCCGCGCGCAGCGTGTCGCCGACCCGACGGGCCTCGGTGCTGGTCGGCAGGACCCGTTCGTCGGGCGTGCCGAACTCGACCCCGAGCAGCGGCGACGCGGCCAGCAGCAGCACCGCCAGCACCGGCAGTGCGGTGAGCGCGGGCCGCCGGGTGACGAAGCCGGCGAGTCGCGACCACACCGGCGCCTCCGCGCCCTGGACGCCGCGTATGCCCTTGATCCGCATCGACTCCACGCGCGGTCCGAGCACGGTCAGCAGGGCCGGCGCGATGATCAGCGCGGCGAGCGCGGAGACGATCACCACGCCGATGCCCGCGTACGCGAACGAGCGCAGGAAGTACTGCGGGAAGACCAGCAGCACGGCGAGCGCGGCGGTCACCGTCGCGGCGGAGAACAGGATGGTTCGCCCGGCGGTGCGCAGCGTGCCCACCACCGCGTCGTGCAGGTCGTGCCCCGCGTGCAGCAGCTCGCGGTGTCGGGCCACGATCAGCAGTGCGTAGTCGATCGCCAGGCCCAGGCCCAGGGCCGTGGTGAGGTTGATCGAGAAGATCGACACGTCGGTCAGGCTGCCGAGGACGAACAACTCGGCGAAGGTGCCCATGATCGCGATGAAGCCGATCACGAGCGGGACCAGGGCCGCGATCAGACTGCCGAAGGCGAGTACGAGCAGCAGCAGGGTCAGCGGTATCGCGATCGACTCGGCGATCGCCAGGCTCTTGCCGACCTGGCCGTTGACGGCCGGTCCGATCGAGGCGTCGCCGCCGATCCGGACCTTGAGCGGGCTGTCCGGGGGCAGTTGTGCGGCCTTGGGCAATTCGCTGATGTCGTCCTCGACGGAATGGGCGACGAGCAGCGCGCCGCGGCCCCCGTCGGCCTTGAGCCCGGGTGCGTTGGTGGTCCAGTAGGAGGCCACCTGGTCGAAGCCCGGTACGGCCGCGAGGGACGCGGTGAGTCGGCGGCCGGCCTCCGCCACGGCCGGTGCGTCGACGCTCGAGCCGTCCTTGGCCCGCACTTCGACCACCAGGTTGGGCCGGCCGCCGAAGGTGTGCTTGATCTCGTCCTGGGCCCGGGTCGAGGCCGAGTTCGGCGCGTCGAATCCGCCCGACTGGAGCTTGCCGAAGGCGCCGAAGCCCACCCCGGCCGAGACGAGCAACAACAACGCGCCGACCACGAGCACGGCGCGTGCTCGGCGGAATACGAGATTCCCCAGTCGTTCGAGCATGATCATCGACCTTCCATGCGGTCCGTGGGGAGACGGAGGGTGCCAGGGCAAGAAGCCATGTTGACGCCGATAACAATGTTGGCATTGATAACTTGGCATTGAATGTGCGCAGTGTCAACATGGGGATGGATCGAACGGAGAACCATGGCAAGCGAGCAAGCCGCCGGCACCTCGGGTCGTCGCGGATACCATCACGGCGACCTGCGCAACGCGCTGACCGAGGCCGCAGTGGAACGGGCCCGGGCGGGGGGTCCGCAGGCGATCGTGTTGCGCGAGGCCGCGCGCGCGACGGGTGTGTCCTCCACCGCCGCCTACCGGCACTTCGCCAACCATCACGAGTTGGTCGTGGCGGTCAAGGATCGCGGTCTGGCGATGCTCGCCGCGACGATGCGGGACGAGTTGGCCGGGGGCGAGCCGTGTTCGGATCCGGGGGACGAGGCGCTGCGTCGGCTGCGTGCGGCGGGGCTGGGCTACGTGCGCTTCGCGTTCGCCGAGCCCGGCCTGTTCCGGACCATCTTCCACGGTGGCACCGAGGGCGACCCGATGATCGGTCGTCGGCAAGCGGCTCTTGCCGCGGGCGACGGCGAGGGGCATCTGCCCGGCACGCCGGACGAGTCGGAGGAGTCCTACTCGCTGATGTCCCGGGCACTGGACGAACTGGTCGCGCTCGGTCGACTCCCGGCCGAGCGCCGCAAGTACTCGGACGTGGTGATGTGGTCCGCCGTGCACGGCCTGAGCGTGCTGCTGCTGGACACCGAACTGGCCCATCTCCCGGACGAGATCAAGGCGGACATCGTCCGGCGCGGCATCGACGTGGCCCTGAACGGCCTGTGAGGCCGGTCGCGGTCGTCCCCCATTAGGTCCCGTCCGACAGGCGCCGACGATCGCCCGCTCCCAGGATCGAAGGCATGAGCGCCGACTTCGCAACCAGGACCGCCATCGTCACCGGGGCCGCCTCGGGCATCGGCGCCGCGATCGCCCGCCGACTCGCCGCCGACGGCGCGAGCGTCGTGGTCGCCGACCTCGACGATGTCGGCGCGGCTCGCGTCGCCGCCGAGATCACCGAGGCCGGCGGCACCGCCCGGGGCATGCGGGTGGACGTGGCCGAGCCCAAGTCGTGCGCGGCGCTTGTGCGCGCGGCGGTGGAGGTGTTCGGCGGGCTGCACCTCGCGGTGAACAACGCGGGCATCACCGGCCCGCACGCGCACACCGGCGAGTACCCGACGGACGGGTGGCGCAGGGTGATCGACATCAACCTGAGCGGCGTCTTCTACGGAATGCGCCACCAGATCCCGGCGATGCTGGAGTCCGGTGGCGGTGCGATCGTCAACATGGCGTCGATCCTGTCCTCGGTCGGTTTCCCGAACGCGGTCGGCTACGTGGCCGCCAAGCACGGCGTGCTGGGCCTGACCAAGACCGCCGCGATCGAGTACGCGCAGCGTGGGATCCGGATCAACGCGGTCGGCCCGGGCTTCATCGAGACCCCGCTGCTCAAGGAAACCGACGCCGAGGCGCACGCCGCGCTGGCCCGGCTGCATCCGATGGGCCGGCTCGGCACGGGCGACGAAGTGGCCGAGCCGGTCGCCTTCCTGCTCTCCGATCGGGCGGCCTTCATCACCGGCAGCTACCACCTGGTGGACGGCGGCTACACCGCGCCGTAGCACCGGCGCGTGGATACCCCGCCTGGGTAATCCATCCGGTTGGCGAGTAATAGTCCGACATTGACGTCGCCGGCCCATCGCGCCACCCGCGCACCACTCGTGTACCCACGTGGGGCCGGTACGCCGGAAAGGGAGAAACCCATGAAGGCCGTGCAATACGTCGAGTTCGACAAGCCGGTCGAGGCGCGGGAGATCCCCGCGCCCGAACCGGGCCCCGGACAGGTGCTGCTGAAGGTCACCGCCGCCGGCGTCTGTCACTCCGACATCTTCGTGATGAGTCGGCGACGGGGACCTTCGGTCCGAATGCCCCGCTCACCCTCGGCCACGAAGGCGCCGGCACCGTGGCCGCGCTGGGCGAGGGGGTCACCGGCTTCGCGCTCGGCGACGCGGTCGTCGTCTACGGACCGTGGGGCTGCGGCGCCTGTCATGCGTGCGCGCAGGGCAAGGAGAACTACTGCACGCGCGCCGCCGAGCTGGGCATCCGGCCGCCCGGTCTGGGTGCCCCCGGCGCCCTCGCCGACTACGTGCTGATCGACGACGCCCGACACCTGGTCCCGACCGGCGACCTGGACCCGGTACAGACCGTTCCGCTCACCGACGCCGGGCTGACCCCGTACCACGCGATCAAGCGCTCGCTGGACAAGCTCCACGCGGGCAGCACCGCCGTGGTCCTGGGTGTCGGCGGCCTCGGTCACCTGGGCGTGCAGCTGCTGCGAGCGTTGTCCGCCACCCGGGTGATCGCCCTGGACGTGAGCGAGGACAAGCTGGAACTGGCCCGCGCCTCGGGCGCGCATCTGGCGATCAGGTCCGACGACAAGGCCGCCGACATCGTTCGCGAAGCCACCGACGGCCTCGGTGCGCAGCTCGTGCTCAACTTCGTGGGCGTGCAACCCACTGTCGACCTGGCCGCGAAGTGCGCGGCCGTGGAGAGCGACCTGACCATCGTGGGCATCGGCGGCGGAACCCTCCCGGTCGGCTTCGGCCTGGGTGGAGAAGTTTTCGCTGGACCAGGCGCCGGATGTGTACGACCGACTGCACCACGGCCGGATCAACGGCCGCGCGGTGCTCGTCCCGGGGGCCTGACCGGGCGCGACCGGCCCGCCGGAATACCTGACCGGGGTATCCGGTTCTGCCTGGTGTCCGATGCCGTCACGAGCATCGCGAAGGGAGCCACCGTGACGCTGACCCTGGAGAACTACCGAGTAGCCGAGGAACTGGTCGAGCGACGCGACCCGTTGGGCGCGCTGCGCATCCTGGAGCCGGTGCTGGAGGACGAGCGCGACAACGTCGCCGTGCAGCAACTGGCCGGCCGGGCGTACTTCCTCTCGCTCCAGCTCCGCCGGGCCGAGGCGACGCTGCGCCGAGTGGTCGAGCTGGACCCATGTGACGCGTGGGCCACGCACGCCCTCGGCCGGACCCTGGAGCGGGCCGGCCGCGGCGCGGAGGCCGCGCCGTATCTGCGGCTCGCCGCGGCGATGAACCCGGAGCCGGAGTACAAGGCGGCAGCGGCGAAGTACGCCGACTGAGGCCGACTCAGCCCGACCAGGCGGCGGACCGACGGTCCGCCGCCTCGTCGGCGTCCGGGCGGCTGAACGGCCACGTCGCCCAGGTGAGCGCGAGCAGCAACTGGGCGGCCACGTAGGTGGGCATCACCACAGCGTCCTGCCCCGGCAACAGGTCCACGTCGGCGATGCCCAGCGCGATCACCGCGTCCGAGAGCAGGAACAACGCTCCCCCGAGTCCGGTGCGCCGGCCCACACCCGCCGCGTACGCCGCCATCCCGGTGAGCAGCAGGCTGTAGCCGAGGACCGGCACCAGCAGTTCGTCCAGGCCGCGCCACACCAGCGCCATCGTCGCACCCCACGCGAGCAGGTACCCCACGGCCCGGCGCGCCGAGAGCGTGCCGCCCATGCGCCGAAAGGCCAGGAGGTAACAGACGTGGCCGACCGCGAACCCGGCCATCCCGATCATGAAGGTCGCGCCGCGGTCCACGAGCAGCCCCACGTCGCCGACGAACCCGCCCGCCAGGGCGCCGATCGGCAGCCGCAGGTCGCGCCCGGCACCGGGTCGTGCGGCCACCCACACGAAGGCGATCAGCACCGGCATCAGCAGCGTCTTGCTCACCCAGCGAGGCCCGTCGACACCGGCCGCGGCGAGCACCGTGTCGACGACGCCCAGGGTCAGGTACGCGGCGAGGAGCGCGCGTGCCCTCACGCGCCGGCCCGGGCGACGGCGGGCGGCTCGATCGCCTCGGTCGCGGGCTGCCAGCCGGGTCCGCGCAGCACCCGGCCGAACCGCACCCGCCAGGTGCCCGCGGCCCGGACGTCGCGCGCGATGGCCGCGTACTCGTGGAAGGCCACCCGCAGCGGGTTGTACGTCTCGATGTTCTTGGTGAGCCCGTAGTTCACCGGCTCGCCCTCGGGCTCGAAGCTGCGGAACAGCCGGTCCCACAGGATCAGGATGCCGCCGTAGTTGCGGTCCAGGTACTGCCGGTTCGAACCGTGGTGCACGCGGTGGTGCGAGGGCGTGTTGAAGACGTACTCGATCGGCTTCCAGAGCTTGTCGATCCGCTCGGTGTGGATCCAGAACTGGTACAGCAGGTTGATCGAGAAGGACGTGACCACCATCGCCAACGGGAACCCGAGCAGCAGCATCGGCCCGATGAACACGATGTGGTGCGCCCCGGTCCAGGTCTGTCGCAGCGCGGTGGAGAGGTTGTAGTGCCGGCTGGAGTGGTGCACGACATGGCTGGCCCACAGCAGCCGGATCTCGTGCCCGGCGCGATGCTCCCAGTAGTAGAAGAAGTCCACGCCGACGATCACCAGCACCCACGCCCACCACGTGTTCCCCAGCCGCAGCGGGGTCAGCTCGTGCAGCCCGTCCCAGGCCAGGACGGTCAACAACCCCCAGCCCAGCCCGGCCGCGATGCTGCCGAGGCCCATGGTCAGGCTCGTCGCGGTGTCCTTCACCGCGTACCCGCGCTCGTCGTCGTCGGGGGCGAATCGATACGACACCCACTCGACGACCAAGAGGAGGGTGAAGGCCGGAATGGCGAGCACCGTGAGGTCCATGTCTCGGACCCTACTGGCGAGTAACGCCGGGCGGAAGAGGTGATTTCCCGCTGTTTTTCCCGGTCGTGCCCGATCGCCCCGGACACTGCCGAAGCCCCCGGTCGCCGTCGCGGACGGGCCGGGGGCGATCGGAGGCTTCGCGGGAGGCCGAGCGGAGCGGGCCTTACTTGTTCTTGTTCTTGTCCAGTCGCTCGTTCTTGTCGAGTCGCTCGCCCTTGCCGTCGAGGACCTGTACCTTGCCACCGTCGTGCAGCTCGATGCGTTCGCGCCGGACCTCCTCGGTCACCCGCTGCTCGCTCTGCACCTTCTTGGAGACCAGCCGGATGCGCTCGACCGGGAAGACCTCCTTGCGGACGACGACCCGTTCGGCGTGCAGCACGATCTCGTGCGCGTTCTCGTGCATGTCCGGGCCGTCGAGCGCGGCGCGGCGGTTGGAGTTGTCGATCGGCTCGCGGACGATCTCCCACTCCTCGTGCATCACCGGTACGACCTTGTCCACGCGCTCGGTCTCGATCACCTTGCGCAGCGCCGCACGCCCGGCCTCGACCATCTCGACGTGCACGTCCAGCCGCTCCTCGGAGCGCGTCATCGCGTCGTCGGTACCGGTCTTGGCGGACATCGACGCGGCCCGGGCGGTGCCCGAGTCGGCCCCGGTTGCGCGGGTCGTGGTCGAGGACGTCATGCCGGCTTTGGTGCCCGCCTCCATCGCCGACCGGGAGTGCCGACCGGTCGGAGTGCCGGCCATCCCGGCGGCGGGCGGGGTAGACGGTTTGGCGCCGGCCGACGGCGGCTCGTTGGTGCGCACCGACGGATCGTGCTTGCCGGTCAGCTCCTCGAAGCCGTTGTCCGTACCCGCGAGCTGCGACTTGGACATGTCCGCCCGTCGGCGGGTGTCGGCAGCCCCGGCGGCCCCGGCGGCCCCGGCAGCCATACCGGCGGTGCCGGTGCCTTGGGAGGTCTCGGTGCGGGTCATGCCGCTGGACGGCGTGACGCTGTAGTGGCGATAGAGGCGGGCCTCCTCCTCCGGCGAGAGGTGCTCGTCGGTGCCCAGGCTCGGCGCTTCCTTGACGAGCTCCTTGTCGAAGGGCACACGCAGGTCGTCGCCCTGCATGTCGGCCGGGCCCAGCGGCACGAAGCTCTCGCGTCCGCCGAACATGCCGGTCTTGACGGTGACCCATTCCGGCTCGCCGGTGCGGTCGTCCAGGTACACCTGGCCGATGGTCCCGATCTTGTTGCCTTCGGAATCGACGACCTTGCGGCCGATCAACTCCTGCGGGGTGACGTTCGTCTTCACGAGCCAACGCTCCTGTTCCCGGCGTCGCGGCAAGGGTGTCGCGACATGGCGGTCGTCGTGTGGGAGCTCCGATCACCAGCAGACGGCGAATCGGCCGAAGGGACAACCGGAGGCGGCCGGAGCGGTGCCGGCCGGGTGCCCGTCGCGGCGCTGTCATCTGCGGGAATGCAACCGGTGCCGGCCGGTGGCGGGCCCGACGTGATTCACCCGAATGGGTGAGTGACCAGCCGAGTTCGACCGGATACGAGTCGACTGTCCGCGCTGCTCGGCGTGGCCCCGTCGGACCGGCGGCCCCAGGGTGAGTGCTCGATGCCCGAATTCGGCGGCGGCCGGGTCGGCGCGCACCCCGGGGTGGACCGGTCGGGATTTGTAGGCTCTCGGCATGACCATGACCATCCGCCCGGCGACGGCTCGGGATCTGCCCGGGCTGCTCGCGCTGTACGCCGAGTTCCATCCCGACGACGTGCCGCTGCCGATCGAGGACGCTCACCTGATCTGGGCGGACATCGCCACGCAGCGTGGTCGCACGGTGCTGGTCGCGGATCTGGACGGGAACATCGTCGGAACCGCCGACTGCGCGGTGCTGCCCAACCTCACCCGGGGCGGGCATCCGATCATGTTCGTGGAGAACGTCGTGGTGGCGGCGACGCGCCGCAGGCAGGGCACCGGCCGCCGGCTGTTGGTCGCCGCCGGCACGCTTGCCGCCGACGCGGGGTGCTACAAGCTGCAACTCTTGGCCGCGGACACCGCCGAGGCAGGCGAGTTCTACCGGGCCTGCGGCTTCGAGAGCCTGGCCCAGGGCTTCCGTCGATACCTGCGACCCGTCTCCGGCAGGGCCTAGCGGGCCGCGCGTTACCTGCCCGTGCGCCAGGGGCCGCCGAGGGAGCCCTCCGGTGGGTCGGCCGGGCCGTTGTGCAGCCAGCCGGTGCCTCGGCAGTGCGGGCAGCGGGTGCCGGCCCAGATCGTCGACACCTCGCGATGCCGGCTGCGATACACCCGGCCGGAGGTGTCCAGACCGGTGCCCTGGCAGCCCATGCATCGGATCGCGTCGCCCGCCGTGGACTCGTCGTCTCCGGCTTCCTCCGTCACCGCGTCCCCCTTCGATCGGTGTGCGCCCCGTGACCGAGCCGTATCGCGTTCCGTAGTGGGCGCGTGTACACCCAGTATTCGCGGGCCGTGCGCTCGGCGCCGGGATTCGGGGCACAAAGGTTTCCGGGTCGGGTGCGGTCGCGGTGCGTGGGGTCGGTGCGCCGCCGGGCCCGGGCCGCGGCGCTCGGGTCGACCGGAAGTGCATTGCGATTCTTTTACCCGGTCGCTTCGCTGCGTCGGAAAGAAATAACCGCCGAACCGTCACGCACCGCTCGGATTGCCGATACAGTTTTCGATCGAATTGTCGAGCGTCGAACAGGGTGAATTCGGGCGAATATTTCCACGATGATATTATTGCGCCGATCGGTGTGCGGGACGACAAGAGCTCGGGGGCAGGGCGGTGGGCGTAGAAGGCGCCTTGGTCGAAAAGAATTCGACTGAGGGTATCGAGAATACCGATCCGGAAATGTTGCGAAAGAGACCGTGGTATCGGCCGGACGCGCGGACCGGATGGGCCTTGGCCGTCGTGCTGGTCCCGGCGTTGCTGCTCGGACTGGCCGCCTTCCGACGACGCTGGATCGGCGACGACGGCTTGATCTTCGTCCGTGTCTCGCAGCAGATCCTGGATGGGAACGGGCCCAACTTCAACGTGGGCGAGCGCGCCGAAGCGGCGACGTCCACGCTGTGGCCGTGGCTGCTCGCGCTGGTCGGCGGGGTGACCGGGATCGACCTGGTCGCCGTCGCGGTGTACGGCTCACTGGTGTGCGCGGTAGCCGGCCTGGCGATCGCCACGATGGGCACGCGGCGGCTGTACCGCAACCTCCCGGGCGGTGGGTGGCCGCTGCCCGTTGGGGCGCTGGTGATCGCCGCGCTGCCGCCGTTCTGGGACTTCGCCACGTCCGGCCTGGAGATGGGGCTGATCTTCGTCTGGTTGGGGGCGAGTTGGTCGCTGCTGGCCCGGTTGGACCGGGACGGTTCCTTCGCGCGCCAGGCGTGGACCTCGTTCGCGCTCGGCATGGGCGTGCTGGTGCGGCCCGACCTCGCGCTGGGCACGATCGTGTTCGCGGTGGCCGCGTGGCTGCTGCTGCGGCCGACCCGGAAGCGGTTGGCCCTGCTCGCGCTGTGCGGCGGCCTGCTCCCGGTGCTCTACCAGATCTTCCGGATGGGCTACTACGGCGTTCTGCTGCCGAACACGGCGATCGCCAAGGAGGGCACCAAGACCGACATCGGTCGCGGCTGGACCTACTTCGAGGACTACGCGAGCCCGTACAACATCTGGGCGCCGCTGCTGCTCACCGTGGTGGCGGTCGGTCTGTTGGTCACCGTGGGCCGCTCGGTCGGCGACTTCGAGCGCTACCGGATCCGGGTGCTCACCGCGACCGCGCTGGTCGTGGGCACGGTGCTGCTCGGCTACGTGATCGTGGTCGGCGGCGACTTCATGCACGCCCGGCTGCTGCTGCCCGGCACGTTCGCGTTCCTGCTGCCGGTTCTGGTGCTGCCGTTGCAGCGGCTGTACGCGAGCACCGCGGCGGGGCTGGCCGTGTGGTCGGTGGTCTGCGCGGCCTCGATGCGGGTGCCGTACCAGGGCTTCGGTCCGCAGAACATCGAAGACACCCGCGCGTGGTACGTGACCTGGACCGGCGAGCGGAACCCGGTCACCTCCAAGGCCTACCGGGACGCGTTCGTGAAGCGGCTCGAAGGCGTCGGCGCGGAGTGGAAGACGGACACCGCGACGCCCGGCGCGCAGTTCGTCTACCTGACCTACTACCACGAGCCCGACAAGTTCTGGATGTTGAACTTCGACTTCCGCTCCGCGCCGCTCAAGTATCACGTCCCGGTCACCGACTCGGTGGTCTACGGCGCGCTCGGACAGCCCGCGGTGCTGGTGCCCACCTCGGGGCTGGCGATCGACATCTTCGGTCTGGCGAATCCGCTCGGCGCGCACCTGGACCTCGACTATCGGACCCGGTCCGGGCACGACAAGCTGACCTACATCGAATGGATTCTGGCCGACTTCACCCAGCCGGGTACCCAACTGGACATGCGCAACGTCGATCCGGCCAAGGTCGAGGCGGCCCGGCGGGCATTGAACTGCGGCGGTATTCACGAACTTCAGGAAGCGACCCGCGAGCCTATGTCGGTATCGCGATTCTGGAAGAACCTCATCGGGTCGCCGAAACGGAACTCGATGCGGATTCCGACGAACCCGATCGACGCGGAGAAGAAGTACTGCCGCTGAGCGGACCGACGGGCAGCCGGTACACGCCGGCCGCCAACGGCTCGACCAGGCCGTCCGCGACCAGCCCGTCCAGTGCCCGGGCGCGTTGGACGGGCTCGTCCCACACCGCGTTCAACGCGGACTGGGACACCGGTCCGGCGCTGTCCCGCAGCACCGCGAGCAATCGACCGCGGACCTGGCGGTCGGTGCCCGCGTAGGTCTGGCCGCGCCGGGGCGGGCCCTCGTACGCGGGTTTGCCCGCCAGCCGCCATGCGCACAGCGCGGCGATCGGGCAACCCACACACTTGGGCGACTTCGCGGTGCACACCAGCGCGCCGAGCTCCATGATCGCCACCGCCCAGGTCGCGGCGCGCTCCGCGGCGGCGGGCAACAGCGTGGTCGCGGTGCGCCGCTCGGCCGGCGTGGTGGCCTGCGGCGGGTACTCGACGCCGTCGATCGCCCGGCCGATCACCCGGCGCACGTTGGTGTCCAGCACGATGTGCCGCTGCCGGAACGCGAACGAGGCGACGGCCGCGGCGGTGTACTCGCCGACGCCCGGCAGGGCCAGCAGATCCGAGTGTGCGGACGGGACTTCGCCGTCGTGGCGCTCGACCATCGCGACGGCCGCGCCGTGCAGCCGCAGCGCGCGGCGCGGGTAGCCGAGCCGGCCCCACATCCGCACCGCCTCGCCCGGCTCGTCGGCGGCCAGCGCGGCCGGCGTGGGCCAGCGGGTCAGCCAGGCGTCGTAGACCGGCAACACCCGGGACACGGGGGTCTGTTGCAGCATGAACTCGCTGACCACGACCGCCCACGCGGATGCGTCGGAGGTCCGCCAGGGCAAATCGCGTTGATTGGCCGAATACCAGTCGAGGATCGGCTCGTGCAGTGCGTGTGACATCTCTCCCCGATCCTCGCACGTTACGTGAGGTCACTCGGGCGAGTGATGGTGGCTTCTGCCCGCAAATGCCGGAATACGCCTGCGACCAGGGCTTCTTCGACCGCGACACGGCACGAAATTCCAACGCTTTCGACGGTGTGGCTACACCGGACGGCGTAACGATCTCCCCTAGAGTTTGCGCGTGGACTCGATGCGCCGTCCCGTGGGTCACCTGCCGTCAACCGTGTATTGGCGACGGCGGGTCGTCGTGCTGCTCGCCCTCGCGCTGTTGATCGCGCTGGTGGCCTGGGCATGCACTGCCGGTGGGGACTCCGACGACAAGAAGAACGCCTCGGACAAGAAGTCGATCGCGTCCGGATCGGCCTCGCCCGATCCGAGCGCCATCACGCCGGGGCCCAACCCGACCAACGGCGCCAACCCGCCGATCCCGGGCGGCGGTACCGGCACGCCCGGCGCGGGCACCTCCGGCGCGTCGGCGGGCACGGCCGGCCAGCCCGGCGGGCAACCGGGTGGCCAGAGCACCGGGCAGCCCGCGGGTACGGCCGGCAGTGGCGGCACCGCGCCCGGTGGCGGCAAGGCCGCACCCGGTGGCGGCATCTGGTGCACGCCGAACATGATCCGGGTGCAGATCCAGCCGGTGGAGTCGGGCAAGAGCGCGTACAACGCCTCGCAGAACGTGGCGCTCAAGCTGATCGTCACCAACCAGACCGGGCCGACCTGCTACGTCGACCTCGCGCCGAGCCGCGCCTACATCGAGGTGCTCTCCGGCAACGACCGGCTGTGGAGCTCGGCCGACTGCGCCGCCGGTGCGCCCACCGACGTACGCCAGTTGCAGCAGGGCGACGCCCAGGCCGTCTCGATCATTCGCGACTGGGCCTGGACCCGCTCCAACGCCGGGCAGTGCGCCACCAACGGCGGGCAGACCAAGGCCGCTCCCGCGGACAAGGCCGCCTACCGCGCCAAGGGCACGCTGGCGGGCCTGGAGCCGTCCGGCGAGTTCGTGTTCACCGCGACGGTGGGCAAGTAGCGGACGATACATCCGAGCACGAGAAAGGGCCCCGGCGCGTGCGCCGGGGCCCTTTCTCGTGTCGTACGACCGCGGCTACACGTAGCGCTCCAGGATCGAGGACTCGGCGAGTCGGGACAGGCCCTCGCGCACGCTGCGGGCCCGGGCCTCGCCGACGCCGTCCACGGCCTGGAGGTCGTCGACGCTGGCCGCGAGCAGCTTCTGCAGGCCGCCGAAGTGCTCCACGAGCCGCTCGATCACCACGGGTGGCAGCCTGGGGACCTTGGCGAGCAGTCGGTAGCCGCGCGGGCTGACCGCGGAGTCGAGCACCTCGTGGCCCGACGTGAAGCCGAGCGCGCGGGCCACCGTCTGCAGATCGAGCAGATCGGCGTGCGCGAGACCGTCGAGCTCGGCGAGCACGTCGGCCTCGGTCCGACCGCGCTTGATCGCCCGCTCGGGCACGTAGTCGCGGGCGACCAGCTTGCGGTCGTCCTCGACGCCCGCGATCAGCTCTTCGAGTTGCAGCGAGAGCAGTCGCCCGTCGACCCCCAACTCGGTGACGTAGCCGTCGATCTCACGGGCGATCAGGCGCACCATCTCCAGACGCTGGGACACCGCGCACACGTCCCGCACGGTGACCAGGTCCTCGATCTCCAGTGCGGACAGCGTGCCCGACACCTCGTCGAGCCGGAGCTTGTATCGCTCCAGGGTGGCCAACGCCTGGTTGGCCCGGGACAGGATCGCCGCCGAGTCCTCCAGCACGTGTCGCTTGCCGTTGACGTAGAGCGCGATCAGGCGCATGGACTGGCTCACCGAGACCACCGGGTAGCCGGTCTGCTTGTTGACCCGCTCGGCGGTGCGGTGCCGGGTGCCGGTCTCCTCCGTCGGAATCGACGGGTCGGGGACGAGCTGGACGCCCGCCCGGACGATCTTCGTGCACTCGCGGTCGACCACGACCCCGCCGTCGAGCTTGCACAGCTCGCGCAGCCGGGTCGCGGAGAACTCGACGTCCAGCACGAAGCCGCCCGTGGAAAGCGCCTCCACCGCCTTGTCGAAACCAAGCACGATCAGGCCGCCCGTGTTGCCCCGGAGAATGCGCTCCAGGCCGTCGCGCAGGGCGGTGCCCGGGGCCACGGATTGCAGCGCGGCCCTCACGAGGGCCGCGTCGGCACTCGTGCCCTTGTCGGTCCGGTCATTCGTAGCCACAGAACTCCCCGTGGTCGTTGCCATCCTCGGCCGGCCATCGGCCGTCACCCGGGCATTTGCTCCGGTATGCACGGCCGGGAGCGCCTCAGGACCTGCGGTCGACACAGGTCGGCCGCTACGTCGGAAGATCGGTGGAAAAGTCTAGTGCCTCCCGGCAGCCGACCGGTCGCCTTATCCGGCCCGAAGCCGTGTTTCGGCACAGGTCGTGCATGCCGTTCCGCTTGTCGAGTATCTCCGAGACGACGCCTGGTCACTCCTCGGGGCATGGAAAGTTGCCGGCCGGCCATGACACACCGTCCCGCCGGTGTCCCGTCGAGGTCTGCTCCGGGCGGGCCGGCGTCGGGCCCGCTCACTCGCGGTCGGCCTTGCGCTCGCGATGCGAGACCAGGTTGAAGGCGCGCAGCGCCTCGCGAATGTCGGCCACCTCGATCACCTTCATGCCCTTGGGGATCTTGCCCGGGTCGGGCGGCACCAGCGCGTGCGTGAAGCCGAGCCGGAACGCCTCGGCGAGCCTGCGCTGCACGCCGGTGGCCCGGCGGATCTCGCCGGCGAGGCCGACCTCGCCGACCGCGACCAGCTTGGACGGCAACGGGTGGTCGGCGGCGGCGCCCGCGAGCGCGAGGGCCGCGGCCAGGTCGGCGGCCGGTTCGGTGAGCTTCACGCCGCCGACGGTGGCGGTGTAGATCTCGGTCTTCTCCAGGCGCACTCCGCCGCGCCGCTCCAGGACCGCGAGCACCATGCCCATCCGAGCCGAGTCGAGCCCCGAGGTGGCCCGGCGCGGGGTGGGGATCTGGGACGGCGCCACCAGCGCCTGCACCTCGACCACGAGCGGGCGCTTGCCCTCCAGGGTCACCGTGACGCACGTGCCGGAGACCGGCTCCTGGCGCTGGGTCAGGAACAGGCCGCTGGGGTCGGTCAGGCCGGTGATGCCCTCGTCGTGCAGCTCGAAGCAGCCGACCTCGTCCGCCGTGCCGTAGCGGTTCTTGATCGCGCGGACCAGGCGCAGCCGGGCGTGTCGGTCGCCCTCGAAGTGCAGCACGACGTCGACCAGGTGCTCCAGCACGCGCGGGCCGGCGATCGAGCCGTCCTTGGTGACGTGGCCGACCAGGACGGTGGCGATGTTGCGTTCCTTGGCGATGCGGATCAGCGCGCCGGTGACCTCGCGGATCTGCGACACGCCGCCGGGGGCGCCGTCGATCGCGGGCGAGGCGATGGTCTGCACCGAGTCGACCACGAGCAGCGCCGGTTTGACCGCGTCCACGTGGCTGATCAGCGCGGCGAGGTCGGTTTCGGCGGCGAGGTAGAGCTCCTCGTTCAGCGCGCCGATCCGGCCCGCGCGCAGTCGGACCTGGGCGGCGGACTCCTCACCGGTGATGTAGAGCGTGCGCGCGGCCGGCGAGGCGGACTTGCTGGCCACGTCCAGAAGCAGGGTGGACTTGCCGACGCCGGGCTCGCCCGCGAGCAGCACGACCGCGCCCGGGACCAGGCCGCCGCCGAGCACGCGATCCAGCTCCTCGACGCCGGTCGAGCGGAACTTGGCCGCCTTGACGTCGATCCGGCCGATCGGCAGCGCCGCCGTGGTGACCGGGCCGGCCACGATCGAGCGGGCCTTGGGGGCGCCGAACTCCTCGACCGTGCCCCACGCGTGACACTCGTTGCAGCGACCCAGCCATTTCGGCCCGGTCCAGCCGCATTCGGTGCAGCGGTACGACGGGCGATCCTTCGTGGTGGTCCTGGCCATGCCAGGAACGTTAACGGCCCGCGCCGACATCGATCGCCGGCCGCCGATCGATCATGGTCGGAATGTCTTGATCCTGTCACCGAGCCGGTAAAGCGATGGTGACCATGGGGCCTTCTCCCTACCGTGGGGCGGCATGGCGGGTGGGGACGTTGCGGGGCAGGGATCCGGTACGACGGACGTGACGGGCGCGGCGCCCGACGCCGTCGCGTTGTACGACGCCCACGGCGACGCCCTGTTCGGGTTCTGCGTGGCGCTGGGGTACGAGCCGGCGGTCGCGGCGCGGGCGCTGCGCGCGACGCTGGCGACGGCGCCCGAGCGGATCCGCGCGCTGCGCGAGCCGGGCCGGGCCAGGGCGCTGCTGTACGGACTGGCGCGGGTCGAGTGCGCGCGGGAGGCGGTCGACCGGCGCGGGCCCGGGGTGGTCGAGCAGGTGTTGGCCGCGGGCGGGGCGGCCTGGTCCGTGCCCGATCGGCAGCGGCTGGTGCCCCTGGTCCCGTACGCGTTGTGGGCGGTGGACGAGGTCGAGCGGATCGTGCTGGACCTGTCCGTGCGGCATCGCCTGCACGATCGGGAACTGGCCGATGTGCTGACGCTGTCCGAGCGGCGGGTGGAACGTGCGCTGACCCGCGCCCGGGAACAGTTCGAGCACGCGCTCGCGGTGTACGCGGTGGCCACGCACGCGCGGCGGGACTGCCCCGAACTCGCGCTGCTGCTGCCGGACGCGGGCGCGGCGGTGGAGGCGTCGCTGCGCCAACCGCTGTACCTGCACGTCGACTCGTGCCCGGACTGCATGGTGCTGCGGCCGGGGGAGGTGGACACGCGGGCGGTGTTGGCCGCGGCGGTCTCGCCCGCGGCGCCGTACTCGATCCGGACCGAGCTGCTCGCGGCCGGGTCGAGGGGCGCGGGTGGGTGGGACGCCGGCGGGCCGGTCGACCGGAGCGGCTTTCCGAAGGGGATGGGCCGGCCCCGCTCGCGGGTGCCGGTCGTGGTGGCGGGTGCGACGGCCGTGGCGCTGGTGCTCGGCCTGGCCGTGCTGGTGCGGCCGGGCGACGGGGACGCCGGCTCGCCGGTCGCGCGGGGTTCGGCCCAGGTTCCGGATCAGCCGGTGGTCATCCATCCGCCCACGGTGCCCACGCACGCGCCGAGCGTCGCTCCGTCGAGGCCGGCCGGGTCGAGCGCGCCGACCTCGATGCCGAGTACGCGCGCCGGCAGCACGAAGCCCACCACCCGCAGCACCGGCGGCAGGAGTGCCAAACCCCCGGCGGCCGGCCCCGCGTCGGCGGGCGGGCTGCCGCTGAACCGGCCGCGGTCGGTGGAGGCGACGCAGGGCAATCCGGCGCCGCGGGGCACGCTCGGGTGGTCGCGCACAGCGGTGGACCTCGACGCGGACGGTGCCGCGCAGACCGTCCGGCTCACCGCGACCGGTGGGCCGGTCACGTGGTCCGTGGCCATGTCGGAAAACGATTGGCTCACGGTGAGTCCGAAATCCGGAACGCTGGCCAATGGCCAGTCGATATCGATCACGATCTCGGCGAATTCGGACAGCACACCGGTCGCCACGTGGGAGGTCACCCTTTCGGCGGATCCGACGGGAGCTTCGCTCGTGGTCCGCGGCGCGAGTCGTCGCGTGGATGTTCGATGAAGGAATCCGGCCAAAGGTGACGAATATTCACTCGAAAGTATGATTGTCAACCTCGAAAGGCGTATGAAAGTGCAAATCGCCTGAGTTGGCGGCTCTCGGACACCTACGTTCACGAGCGTGACGGATTCGGTGACCGGCCCGACGGCCTCCCCCGGAGGGGCTCCTCGCTTCGCCTCCCCCGCCGCGGTGCTCTCGTGGGGACGCGCTGCCTACGACGCCTACGCCGAAGGGCTCTACACCTACTGCCTCTCGGTGCTCCGAGATCACCAGGCGGCGGCGGAGTCGCTGCGCAGCACCTTCGTGCTGGCCGATCGTCACATCGGCCGGCTCCCCGACCTGGATCTGCTCAAACCGTGGCTGTACGCGCTCGCCCGGTACGAGTGCCTGGTCCGGCTGGACGCACACGTGCGGGTGGGCGCCGGACCCGCGCGGCCCGAGGACGTGCGGGTGGTGTGGGCGCACGAGCGCAGCCTGCCGCTGGCCGCGGACGTCGACGAGGCCGCCGGTCCGTTTCCCGGCACCGAGGCGGGCCGATCCCCCGCCCGGCGCGGCGACCTGGACGAGCTGGCCTGGCCGGACGCGGTGGGCCTGGCGCCGGAACAACGCGAGGCGCTCGAACTGTCGGTGCGACACGGGCTCGACCCGCGCGGCCTGGCCGCCGTGCTCGGCTGTGACGAACACCACGCCCGCAGTCTGCTCCTGGCGGCCGGCCGGGAGGTGGACCGGACCCGGGCGGCGATGGCGGGCGCCGAGGAGTCACACGGGTGCCCCGAGGGCCAGGAACTGGCCACCGGGCGACTCACCTCCGTGCTGCGCGAGCGCCTGATCACGCACGTCGAGACGTGTCGGCGGTGCGGACCGCAGGTGCGCCGCGCCGCGACCGGCCTGGCGCCGACCACGGGCGCGGCGGCGGCGCCGGTCGGGCTCGCGCTGATCGCCCCGCCGGCGGCGCTGCGGATCGAGGTGCTGGGCGAGGTCGGCCAGGGGCGCTCGGCCCAGCGGCCGCCGGAGATCGCCCGGCGGGTCGCCGAGTTCGACCGGGCCGGTTTCCCGGTCTTTCGGGCCGGCGTGATCGAGCGCGGCAATCGCCGCCGGGCCACGGTGATCGCGGCGGTCGTGGTGGCCGCCGTGGTCGCCGCGCCCGCGCTCGCCCTGTGGCAGGCGTCCGGCGGGTCCGCCGGCGAGTCGAGCGTCAAGGCCGTCACCATCGCCTCCGCGCGGGTGGAGAGCCCGGGCGGCCCGGCTGCGGCGTCGCCTCCGATCGAACCGGCGCGGTCGCCGGCCACGACGGGGACCCCTGCCGCCCCGGGTTCGCCACGCGGGCAAGGCTTCGCCCCGATCCCCTCCGCGGCGGTGCCCGCCTCGCTCGCGTCCGAGGTCGTCGCGCCCGGTGTCGCCGCCCTCGCGCCGCCCGACCCGCCTGCTCCCGTGCCGCCGCTGGTGACCGCCACCCACACCGGTGACCACACGCTCGTCACGCTGCGCAACACCGGCTCGGTCCCGGTCGACTGGCAGGCCCGGACGGCGGCGACCTGGCTGCGACCGAGCCCCGCGCACGGCACGCTCGCCCCGGGGCAGCAGGACACCGTCACCGTCTCGGTCGATCCCAAGCGGGCCCCGCGGGGGGCGTGGACGGCCACGGTGGTGGTGGATCCGGGTGGCACGGTGATCACCATCGAGGGCCGCACCGGCGAGCCGACGCCGTCCCGCCGCCCGGCCGACACACCCCCCGCGAGCACACGGCCGCCGCGCAGCCCGGGGCCGACGGGCTGAGCCGAGCCCGCGCCGAGCGGCCGGCGAGCCCGCGACGAACCGATCAGCCGAGCCGATCAGCCGAGCCGATCAGCCGAGCCGAGCCCGCGACCGGCTGCGCCGAGCCGACGGGCCCGCGCCGAACCGACCGCGACCGGCCGCGCCGAGCCCGCGCCGAGTCGACCGGCCGAGCCCGTGCCGGCTGGGCTCAGTCGATCGGATCCGCCGGGTGCGGTGCGATCGGCCGGCCGCCCGCCAGCCTGGCCTCACACGCCGCGACCAGCACCGCGTATGCCGCCTCGCCCATCAACTCGCGCAGCTCCGGGCCGTACGACTCGTACACCGGCTCGCCCGCGCCGTGTGCCTCGGTACTGCCGGTGCACCACCAGTGCAGGTCGTGGCCGCCCGGGCCCCAGCCCCGGCGGTCGTACTCGCCGATCGTCACCATCAGCACGCGGGTCTCGTCCGGCCGGTCGATCCAGTCGTACGTCCGGCGCACCGGCAATTGCCAGCACACGTCCGGCTTGGTCTCCAGCGGGTGTACGCCCTCACGCAGCGCGAGGGCGTGCAGCGAACAGCCGGTGCCGCCGGCGAACCCCGGCCGGTTCAGGAACACGCACGCTCCGTCGACCAGGCGCGTGCGCTTGTCGCCGTCCTCGAACTCGCTGACGCCCTGCTCCATGGCCAGGTCGTGGAACTGCCAGGTCTGCGGCGTCAGCCGTTCCGCCCACGCCAGCACCCGCGTCTCGTCGTCCTCGTCCGACCAGTGCGCGCCGAGCGAGCAACACCCGTCGGGCGCGCGGCCGGCCACGACGCCGTGACAGCCGGCGCCGAAGATGCACTGCCAACGCGAGGTCAGCCAGGTCAGGTCACAGCGAAAGAGCTGATCGGCATCCTCGGGGTCGGGGAACTCGAACCAAGCGCGCGGAAAATCCAGGTCTACCTCAGGCACGGGACAAGCCTAGAGCGTGGGTGCCGGATCGTCCGGCGGGCAAAGGTGTGGCAACCGAGGGAACGCCCCCGCTCGGGCGTCGGGGGCGACGGATTACCTTCGTGACCATGCGACTCGGTGTTCTCGACGTGGGCTCCAATACGGTCCACCTGCTCGTGGTCGACGCCCATCAGGGTGCTCGACCCCTTCCCGCGTACTCGCACAAGCGCGAGCTGCGCCTGGCGGAACTTTTGGAGCCGGACGGAAGCATCGCCCCACACGGGGTCGATCTGCTGGTCCGGACGATGGCAGCCGCTCTGGAGATCGCCGAGGACAAGGGCGTCGAGGACCTGCTGCCGTTCGCCACGTCCGCGGTGCGCGAGGCGGCCAACTCCGAGGCGGTGCTCGATCGGGTGCGGCGCGAGACCGGCGTGGACCTCCAGGTGCTGACCGGTGCCGACGAGGCCCGGCTGACCTTCCTGGCGGTGCGCCGCTGGTTCGGCTGGTCCTCCGGGCGGCTGCTCGTGCTCGACATCGGCGGCGGCTCGCTGGAGATCGCGGCGGGCGTGGACGAGGAGCCGGACGCGGCGGCCTCGCTGCCGCTGGGCGCGGGTCGGCTCACCCGGTCCTGGCTGCATACCGACCCGCCGTCGCCGGACGAGATGCGGGTGCTGCGCAAGCATGTGCGCGCGGAGATCGCCCGCACGGTCGCCGAGTTCAGTCGGCTCGGTCGGCCCGATCACGTGGTGGCCACCTCCAAGACGTTCAAACAGCTGGCCCGGATCGCCGGCGCGCCGGCCTCGGGCGAGGGCCCCTACGTCAAGCGCTCGCTCAGCCGGGCCGGTCTGGCCGACTGGCTGCCCCGGCTCGCGGCGATGACCGCGAGTGAGCGGGCCGCTCTGCCGGGGGTGTCGGTGGGCCGGGCCCCGCAGCTGGTCGCGGGCGCGATAGTCGCCGACGCGGCGTTGGACCTGTTCAACGTGGGCGCGCTGGAGGTGTGCCCGTGGGCGCTGCGCGAGGGGATCATCCTGCGCCGCCTGGACTGGATGGACTGAGGCCGGCCGTTCACCCGGATGCAGTGGCCGCCGCCCGGCTCGCCCGCACCGATGTGTGGGATAACGCCGGGTCGGCGGTCGATGGTTCTACTCTGGGCGACGTGGCCGACCACGACATACTCCACGGTACGGGGGCCGACACGTCCGAGGCGCGGGTGCCGGACGCGGTTCTGCGTGTGCCCGACGCGAAGATCGCCCTGTCCACCGCCTCCGTCTACCCCGAGTCCACCGCCGACGGTTTCGAGATCGCGGCCCGGCTCGGCTACGACGGGATCGAGGTCATGGTCTCGACCGACCCGGTGAGCCAGGACATCGAGGCGCTGCGCCGGTTGTCCGACCACCACGGCGTGCCGATCGTGTCCGTGCACGCGCCCTGCCTGTTGATCACGCAGCGGGTGTGGGGGACGGACCCGTGGACCAAGCTGGTGCGTGCGCGGGACGCGGCCGAGCGGCTCGGCGCGAAGACCGTCGTGGTGCATCCGCCGTTTCGCTGGCAGCGCAGCTACGCCCGCGACTTCGTGCGCGGCATCGACCGCATGGCGGGCGAGACCGACGTGCTGTTCGCAGTGGAGAACATGTTCCCGCTGCGTTACCGGGACAAGGAGGTCGCCGCGTACGCGCCGGACTGGGATCCCTCCGACGAGGACTACCGGCACTTCACGCTCGACCTGTCGCACACGGCGACCTCGCGCTCGGACGCGCTGGACATGCTGGCCCGGATGGGTGACCGGCTCGGGCACGTGCACCTGGCCGACGGCAGCGGCTCGCTCAAGGACGAGCACCTGGTGCCCGGACGCGGCACCCAACCGTGCGCGGAACTGCTCGAACACCTCGCGCGCACCTCGTTCGGCGGGGCGATCGTGCTGGAGGTCAACACCCGCCGAGCCGCCTCGCGCGCCGAACGCGAGGCGGATCTGGCCGAGGCGCTCGCGTACACCCGGCTGCACCTTGCGGCCGAGGCGGAGGCGGAGCGGCGCTATGGCTGAAGCGCGAACCGCCGCCGGTGCGGCCGGCGCGCGGCGCGGTCCGGGTC